>JBDSME010000602.1:0-7049 GCA_039916065.1 Polyangia bacterium | reverse complement strand
GATCGGCGAAGCCCTGGTGCGCACCGGCGGCAACAAGAACCGCGCCGCCGAGCTGCTGGGCCTCAACCGCACCACCTTGGTCGAAAAGCTCCGCCGCCGCCGCGCCAGCCCCAGCCAGGCGTAGCCGGACGGCGATTTCGCTGTTCGGCGCTACGTCGACTGGGGGGGGGAGTCAATCGGAGGTCAACGCCTCCTGTCCACGCCGCACGAGTTGCCTCGCCAAGGGAATCCGCGCGGCGGTATGTCCGGCGGCGAATCGAGATAGATTCGCGGCGCATGAATCGCGCCCGGACCTGGCTGTTGATGGCTTTCACGGCCGCCAAGATCTTGGTGCCGGCTACGGTCGTGGCGGGGCCGCCATATGCGACCGACGATCCCGAACCCGTGCCCAGCATGCACTGGGAAATCTACATCGCCAGCTCGCACGAGATTCGCCGCGACGGAGTGGCCGGCTCGGCCCCGTTCGCCGATGTCAACCTGGGCGTTGGGCCCAACATGCACTTGCACGCGTTGCTGCCGCTGGCGTACAGCCGGCCGTCCGGGGGCCCCACCGCATACGGTCTCGGGGACGTCGAATTCGGCGCGAAGCTTCGACTGGTTCGAGAGGGAGAGTTGGCCCCCATGGTCGGGACGTACCCTGCGATCGATTTCCCCACGGGCAACGACGCCAAGGCTCTGGGCGCCGGACATTGGCGGGTATTCCTTCCGGTATGGGTGCAGAAGGGTTTCGGGCGCTGGAATGCGTACGGGGGACCTGGCTATTGGATCGGTCGCGGGGCCCGCCACCAGAACTCTTGGTTCCTGGGCGGCGTCCTCCAGAGGCGGCTGACGGACCGGTTGGCGATGGGCGCGGAACTCTTCGACACGACCGCGGCGCAGGTGGGCGGTCGCAACAACCTGCGCTTCAACGTCGGCGTCACCCTCGACTTCGGCGCCATCGACCACCTGCTGATCTCAACCGGCCGAAGCCTCGTGGGCGACTCCCTGCTGCAGGCCTACATCGCCTGGCAGCTGACGATCTAGTAGCTCGTCACAGTGATTTCGATTGATTGATTTGCGCAGGAGCGCCTCACCTCGCCCCACGAAGTGGCTCAAGATTGATCACATCTTTCGAGCTGATTTCAGCAGGTTAGATGCGATCCGGTCCCCTCGGCAGAATTGGGCCTTGCCGCTCGCAAGGCTTGCCCTCACCCAGTCCCTCTCCCGCAACGGGAGAGGGTTCATCGGACGCAAGTGATCGCAACGATTTAGGAAAATCCGCGCTCATAGATGTGTAGGATCTTGAGCCGCGCAGCGGGGCGAGGACAAGCAGCTTCAATATGGCGCACGTCGGTTCCTCAACGGTTCCTCCGCAACCGATCGAAACCACTGTGGCGAGGTACTAGTAGGGCCACCGGGGCTCGCATCACTAGCGGAGAAACAGGATTGGGCGTCCGCGGCCGCGGTCCTGACCGATATTCACTTCGACTCCGTTCGGTCGCGCTGATGAGCCAGCCGCGTACAAGGCGGTGATGGGAAAGGCCGTTCTCATCGGGTTGGGAACGAGGCATGGCTGCGACGACGACCGCCACCACATGTCCCAGACCATGTCCAGGCACTTGCCGCGGTTGTTGTTGAGCACCTTGAAGTACGTCGCCCTCGTAAGGGGGAGACGTCGCCGACGAAGTCGGCGGGAGAGGGGGCCGCGCGGCGGTCAAATCGTTCTATGGCGACCTGACCTCCGTCGGGCCCAGGGGGAGTTCAACCTGATCTCATCACCGGGATTGGCCCCTCCCCGCCGGCCCTGAGGGCCGGCTGCCTCCCCCCCTGGGGAGGCTTCGGAAACACTGACACGTCTACCACCAGCGCCAAGTGAACGGCATTGCGACTAGGCGTCGGCTAACCGTCGGCCAACCGTCCTCGGGCCGCATGCGTGCCTTTCGCTACTCCAGGGTGCGACCTCCAAGGTTAGCGATCACCAGTGCCAGCTGCGCGACCTCCACGGGTTTGACCACGTGCCGCTGATACCCGGCGGCGAAGGCTCGCTGAGCATCTTCGCCTCGGGCGTAGGCGGTCAACGCAATGGCTGGGATACGGCCGCCGTTCTCCGGGGGAAGGGCACGGACCTTCCGCATGAGAGAATAGCCGTCCATACCCGGCATCCCAATGTCACTGATGAGAATATCCGGCTTGAAGACGCTGAGTCGCTCCAACGCTTCCGTCGCTGATGCCGCGGCGTCCACCTCGGCGCCCTGCTCGCGCAATGCTTCGCTCACCAACGTTCGGGCGTCCTCTTCGTCGTCCACGACCAGCAGCTTCAGGCCATCCAGACGCGTGCCGCCTCCCACCGGACCAACGACGAGTTCGGCGGACGGCGTGGGACGGACCGGCCCGCTGAGCGCCGGCACCACGGAGCGCGCCGGAAGTTGGACCAGGAACGTGGCGCCGTGGCCCGCGCCCTGGCTGAATGCCTCCACGATGCCCCCATGTGCCACCACCAGTTGCTTGACGATGGCCAGCCCCAGACCGAGCCCACCATGGCGCCTGGTGGTCGACGCATCCGCCTGATGGAAAGGTTCAAAGATTGCAGCCAACGCATCAGGGCGAATCCCCTCGCCAGTGTCCTTGACCTCGATGCATACGTGCGATCCTTGCAGCCGGCTGCCAATCGTCACTTGCCCGCCCTTCGGCGTAAACTTGACGGCGTTCGACAACAGGTTCCAAACGATCTGTTGCAAGCGATCGGGGTCGGCCACCAGGTTCAGGTCCGGCTCCGGTAGAGCTGTCAGCAGCTTGATGCTCTTGGCAGCCGCGGCTGGGGTCACCGTCTCGATGGCAGCAGCTATCGCTTCTCGCACGCTGGTCGGCCCGAGCGTCAGTGCCAGCTTTCCGCTGATAATCCGTGAGACGTCCAGCACATCTTCAATGAGCTTGGTCTGCGCGCGCGCATTTCGTTCGATGATGGATAGCCCGCGCTCGACCTCGGGCGCAGGGGATCTCCCGCGCAGCAACACCGTCCAGCCAAGGATGGCATTCAAGGGCGTCCGCAGTTCGTGCGACACCGTGGCGAGAAAGTCGTCCTTGGCGCGACTGGCAATTTCTGCTTCAGTGCGCAGCACCCGTTCGCGCGCCTGTGCATCCTCCGCCTCTTTCAGCGCCATGGCGTTGTCTATCGCCATGGCGGCGCGGCGCGCAAAGTCCTCTGCGAACACCAGGTCGTCCTCGGTATAACGACGCCCAGATTCTGCGTAGACGAAGGTCATCGCCCCCAGTGTTCGCCCCCGGGCCTTCAACGGCACCACCATGGCGGACTGAAGCCTCAGCTCCCGGATGACGCGCAGGTGCTCGGCATCCTGGGCGCCCGCCTCGAGCAGCTCGGCGGGGATCTCCGGATAAAGTTCTGGCTTTCCGCTGCGAATAACCTGCGGCACTCCCGTGGCGGCGCTGGGATCGGGCGGATACCGCTCCGCCAGCTCGCGAGCGAAACGCACCTTGCTGGGGTCGATGTGGGCGACAGCAATCTGACGGTATGCCGCCCCGAACTGAACCATGTCCACGGCGCACCAATCAGCCAATGAGGGGACGGCCAGCTGCGCCACGGTCGACAGCGTGGCTTCATAATCGCGCGATGAAATCAGCGTTTCGCCGGCCTTGGCCAGGAACTCCCGTCGGATCCGTTCCCGCCTCTGATGCTGCACGTCGCGAAACACCAGTACCACTCCCTGAAGCTCCCCCGCTTGCGACCGTATGGGGGCCCCGCTGTCGTCGATGGGAAACTCGACGCCGTGCTTCGACCGCAACAGTGTGTGGTTGGCCAGCCCCACCACCTTGCCCTCGCGGAGCACCTTGGCCACCGGACTCTCCACTACGGCGTGGGTCTCCTCGGAGAAGATCTGAAACACCTCATCGAGGTGCCGACCGGTGGCCTCAGACGCACTCCAGTGCGTCAGCGCCTCGGCCACCGGGTTCATGAACGAAACCAACCCCTTCGAATCCGTGGCAATGACGGCGTCGCCGATGCTGTTCAGGGTGGTGGTGAACCAGCGCTGGGCCTCATCCTGACTTTCCCATCGCGCCGCGCGTTGCAAGGCCTGGGCGCACAGCTGCGTGTACGTTTCGATGAAGGCGCGTTGATCGGATGAGAACGCGCGGGCCCGGTAGTAACCCATCCCCAGTAGACCAACGACGTGACCCTCTACCCGCAAGGGGATGCTCCAGAACGCCTTCGCGCGCTGGCCTTCGACCTTCATGCCCGCCACATCAGGAAGTATGGCGGCGTACTCCTGTTCATTTTCGATCCAGACGGACTGTCCCGTGCGCAGCTGCGCAAACAGGCCGCCGCTGTCGGATTCGACCGTCATCCTGCCGATGCGGGCGATGATGTCGGCAGCCACCCCCCGGTCCGCCAGCAGTTCCAGGATGGTCCCGCCCTCGTTCGCCACGTAAAGAGTGCAGGTATCGGCGGCGGCTGCGAGCATCCCGATTTCGACTACCGCAGCCGCCACCTCGCGCCGCGTGCGCGCCTCCGCCAGCGCGGCGGCGATATCAGCCAGAGCGACCAGGCGGCCTCGCGCATCGACCGCGATGCGGCTCACGGTGCGCTCGTGGCGACGATCCCGCAGCCACCCGACCAGCAGCAACGCTGCACAGGACAACATCAACAGCAGCTCGGCAGCCACCGTGGCTATGGCGCGACGGCGCGCCGCCGCCCGACGAGCCTCCACCAGCCGCTCCTCTTGGTCTCGCATGCGGCTGATCGCGGCGCGAAACTGGGATAGAGACCGACCGTCTTCATTGGTCGCCATCCGGCGCAGCGCCATGTCCCGGTTTCCAGACCCCACCAGGACGACCAGTTCCCGTAGGATCCTCGTGGTCGCCAACTCCGCCTGGGCTGCCGTCTCGACATTCTGGCTTTGCAGGGCATTGTCGGCCACCATCGAGCGCGCGCTCGCGGCCTGTGCTCCTCCCCGCGCCAGCAGTTCCGTGTACGGGCTCAAGTCCCCTGTCTGTCCTGACAATGCGTAGGCGCGGACGGCGCTTTGGGCGTCCTGTAAAGCAATCACCCAGTCGTCGGCCTGCGCCTGCACACGAACGGCGTGGTCCGCCCAGCGATCCAAGGTGACATACGAAATGATTCCCGAGATCACCAGGACCATCAAGCTCACCACGCCCAACGTCGCCGCCACGTGCAGGCGATTGTTTTGAGCAGGTTTGGGGACGGTGTGCGGCATCAGTCTTTGATTGCCGTGACCGATGACTCAGGTCAGGCGCGGCAGGGCGGCGGCGATGCGGGAGACGCCTTCCTGGACGTTCTTCATGGAGGTGGCGTAGGACAGGCGCACGTAGCCGGGGGCGCCGAAGGCGGAGCCCGGGACCACCGCCACGCGCGCCGCCTCGATGAGGTACTCGCAGAGCTGGGCGTCGTTGGCGATGGTCTTGCCCTCCGGCGTCTTGCGGCCGAGGAACGCCGAGAAGTCGGGGAAGGCGTAGAAGGCGCCCTGGGGCTCGACGCACTTGGCGCCGGGGATCTCGCGCAGGGCCTTGATCATCACCTTGCGCCGCTTGTCGAACTCGACCCGCATCGATTCCAGCTCGTCCGTCGGGCCTTCGATGGCGGCCAGCGCCGCCGCCTGGCTGACGGCGGCGGCGTTGGTGGTGGACTGACCCTGCAAGGTGCCCATGGCCTCGACCAGGAACTTTGGGGCGCAGGCGAACCCGATGCGCCAGCCGGTCATGGCGAAGGACTTCGAAACGCCATCCACGATGATGGTGTGCGCGCGCACCTCGGGGGAGATGGTGGCGGGCTGAAAGAAGCGGGCATCTCCATAGATCAGCGTCCGATAGATGTCGTCCGTGATGATCCAGAAGTCGTGCTTGACGGCCAGGTCGGCGATCTCGCGTAAGGTCTTCTCGTCGATCATGGCGCCGGTCGGGTTGCACGGCGACGAGAACATGATGGCCTTGGTGCGCGGCGTGATGGCCTTCTCCAGGTCCGACACCTTGGGGACGAAGTTGTTCTCGGCGGCGCCGGGAACGGTGATCGGCCGGCCGCCGGCCATCTTGACGATCTCGTTGTAGCTGCCCCAGGCCGGCGTGGGGATGATCACCTCGTCGCCCTCGTCGACGATGGCGTGCATGGCATTGAACAGCGACTGCTTGGCGCCGGCGCTGACGATGATCTCGCCGGGCTCGATGGTCAGGCCGTGGGCCTTGCCCAGCCACTTGGCAACGGCGGCCCGCAGAGCGGGGGTCCCCTCGACCAGGGTGTACTTGGTGGCGCCGGCGTCGAGGGCGCGCTTGGCGGCGTCTTTGATATGCACCGGCGTGTCGAAATCGGGCTCGCCGGCACCGAAGCTGATGACGTCCAGGCCCTTGGCGCGTAACGCGGCGGCCTTGGCGGAAACGGCCAGCGTGGGGGATGGTTCAATCAGCGACAACCGACGTGCGAGTTTCAACGGAAGACTCCTGGTTCAGTGGTGTTCAGCTACTGCGGGGTGCAGGTGGAAGGTGGAAGGTGGAAGGTGGAAGATGGAAGGTGGAAGGTGGAAGACGGCTTCAGGGCTGCCTGGGTTTCGGCAGTTCTTGGTACTTGCGGGACAGCGAGGCGGCCACGACGGGCGGGACCATGCGCGACACATCTCCCCCCATCAAGGCCACCTCCTTCACCAGCGAGGAGGATACATAAAAGCTTTCCTCGCTGGTCATCAGAAAGATGGTTTCTACCTCGGGTGCCAGGTGCCGGTTCATGTGGGCGGCCTGAAATTCGTATTCGAAGTCGGCCAGGGCGCGCAGCCCGCGGATGACGGTGGTGGCGCCGCGCTGCCGCATGTAGTCCACCAGCAGCCCGCCGAAGGCATCCACCTCTATCCGCGGGTCGTGGTCCACCACCTCGGCGATCATGTCGCGCCGCTCCTGGATGGAAAACAGGGGCTTCTTGCGCACATTCTCGGCCAGGGCCACCACCAGGCGGTCGAAGATCTTCAGCGATCGCTGAAGAATGTAGGCGTGGCCGTTGGTGATGGGATCGAAGGTGCCGGGGTAGACGGCGATACGCTGGGGGGCCGACATTG
>JBDSME010000601.1:0-3529 GCA_039916065.1 Polyangia bacterium | reverse complement strand
CGGTTCGGGCCGCGACCTACTACGTCGCCCCCACCGGCAACAACTCGAACCCGGGGACGATCGATCAACCTTTCGCCACCATGGCGCGGGGGCAGCAGGCCGCCGCGGCCGGCGACACCGTCTATCTGCGCGGCGGGACCTACAAGTTTGTCAGCGGCACAGATGCCAATGCGATCATGCTCAACAAGAGCGGTACCTCCGGTAACCCCATCAAGTACTGGGCCTACCAGACCGAGGTGCCGGTCTTCGATTTTTCGGGCATGACGGCGCTGGCGCGCATCACCGGCATTCGGGTCACCGCCAGCTGGGTTCACCTGAAGGGGCTGGAGGTCAAGCTCGTCCCCCAGAACATCACGACCCAGAACGAGTCCTGGGGCATCTACAACGACGGCGGCGACAGCAACGTCTACGAGATGCTGAACCTGCATCACAACATGGGCCCCGGGTTCTTCCTGGGGAGCGGCGGTCACAACCTGATCCTGAACTGCGATTCGCACCACAACTACGATCCCAAGTCCAAGGCTGGCGACGGCGAGAATGCCGACGGATTCGGGTGCCACCCCAAGGCCGGCGACGTCGGGAACGTTTTTCGTGGCATTCGCGCCTGGTGGAATACCGATGACGGTTACGATTCGATCAACGCCTTCGAATCGTGCCTGGTGGAGAACTCCTGGGCGTGGCTGAACGGCTACCTCCCCGACAAGATGGTCGAGCCCATGCGCGATCCCTCCCTGCCGCCGGGCAATGGCAATGGGTTCAAGCTCGGCGGATACGGAATCAATGGAACCAATTCACCCGCCAGCCCACCCAGGCACACCATTCGCTTTTCGGTGGCCTTCTTGAACCGGTTCGCCGGGTTCTTCGCGAACTATCACACCGCCGGCAACTACTACTACAACAACACCGGCTTCAAGAACGTCGAGTCCGACTTCAACATGCTTGGGCTGAACAACGTGAACCGGTCGGTCCTGCGCAACAACGTCGCCTACGGTCCGTCGCCGACCGCCAACCTGACCGGCACGGACAACGCATCGAACTCCTGGAACCTGCCCGTCCAGGTTACGGAGGCCGACTTCCAGAGTATCTCCACGATGGGGATGGACGGGCCGCGCCAGGCCGATGGCAGCCTCCCCGTGGTCCCGTTCATGAGACTGCAGCCCGACAGCGATCTGATCGACAAGGGTATGAACATCGGCTTTCCGTTCAGCGGGATGGCCCCCGACCTGGGCGCCTACGAGAGTGGTAACGGCGCCGGTGGTGGTGGCGGAGCCGGTGGTGCTGGTGGCCACGTCATCGGCGGGACGGGCGGCACCGCGGGCAGGGGCCCGGGCACCGCGGGAGGCGCCGGGACGGCCAGCGGTGGTACCGGCAGCGGCGGTGCTGCCACTGGAGATGGTGGCTCTGCCGGCGACGGCAGCGGCGGTGCTTCCGTGGGCGACGGAACCGGGGGCGGCCCGACGGCGAGTGGAGGCGCATCCGCCGGCGGGGCGGCGGTAGCCACCGGCGGGTCGGACGTCACGGGCGGCGCCGGCGGCCGAGGGACCGGCGCGCAGGGAACAGGTCATGATGGTGCAGCCTCGGACTCTGGCGGTTGCGGGTGCAGCGTGGGCACACCCAGTCCGTCGACAGCAGCGGTCGGCCTGGCGGCCATGATCCTGGTGCTGGCGTCGTCCCGCCGCCGAAAAGGGGCCGGGCCGCGATGACGGGGCACTTGGTATCCCTCCACAGTGAGTCTGATTGGTTGGTTTGCTGGGGGAGTCCTCACCCCGCCCCACGAAAAGTGGAGAGAGGTCGACGGCCGTAGGCATACGGGAGTTCCAAGAGGGAGCCCCTCCCGGGATCACCAGCCCATTGTCGTGCGGAGTTCAGCGGCGAGGGCATCGCCCATGGCTTGTGACGCCGCCATGTCCGGGTGACCGCCACACTGTTTGGTGTTGGCGTACCGGCGCATGTCGAACACCGTGTGCTTCGGGTCGCTGCCCCCTTTCAGCGTGGACACCATCTGGTTGACCACCGTGGCAGCTCCCTGATCGGTCGTACTACCCGTCTTCCATTCGATGACGTGGATGAAGGTGGCGTTCGGGTAGTTCGCGCGAATGTGGCGGGTCAGCTTCAGGTACGCGTCGATATACGGTTGCCCCGGGTCGCCCGTCGAAAAATCGTTGTTATTTAGATTCATGATCACCACGTCCGGCTGGAACCTGGAAAAGTCCCAGGCCGTTTCATCGGTAGGGATCGCGAAGTCGTAGCGCGCCGGCATGACGGTCTTTGGCGTCGGCGTGGTGGCTCCAAAATTCCGGTAAACACCGATTCCGGACCAGGCGATGGTGACCAGATCAGCGCGGACCGCCCGAGCGGCGATGGCTCCGTACGATAGGTAATGGTTCTCAATTTTGATCGGGGAGCCGCATGCGGTGGCGCTCAAGATGCCGGCGCCGCAGGAGAACGAATCTCCCACCAGTTCGATGGTCCGACCGGGGGGAGGGGGCGGCGGCAGGAGAGCGCCGCCGGGGCCGAAATCCGAAAAGGCGCCGAACTCCGTGGCTCCGTAGCTGGCCTCGCTGTCCTTCCACAGGAGCAACTCGTGCGGCGCGTTCGCCAGGCCGGTGGCGAGCGCGTACGCCGTCTGTCCCGCGGCAGTGAAGATCTGCTTGGGCGCGCCGCCATCGATGACGATCTCGAAGCTGTTGCCGTTGTTCCCGTCGTAGAGCTGCGCCGAGACCTGGGTTCCCATGAAGCGCGCCGAAATGTTGGACCCCGACCATTCGAGGCGCGTGCGCCCCATCGTCCCCGGCGCTGTGCGGCCGACGATCCGAACGCCGGGCGCCCCGGTGCCTCCCGTTGGCGTCGGGCCAGCGCCACCGATTCCGGCGGCGCCGCCGACGTTCCCGTTCGCTCCGCCGCTGCTGGGCGAACCGCCGGTCGCCACCGTAGCGCCGCCCGTGGCGGCCATATCCCCACCGGTGCCGGCGATGCCTGACCCGCCACTCCCGGAGCCGGCATAGCCGGCACTACCGCCATTGCCGAGTAGTCCGCCCGTCGCGCCCGAACTCCCGGATGCACCATTACGACCTCCGGTTGGTTGAGTCGAGCCACCACTTCCGACGGACGTCATCCCCAACCCCGGCGGGGTCGTCAGGGAGGAACAGCCCATCACGCTGCCCAGAGCCGCCGAAACAACCAGGAGACGAACCGAGAGTGGAGGAAACATGATCATTTGTTCACGAGTTAAGGAAATCTGTCACTTCCTTGCAATGGTCAGATACTGACTGACCTGCGCAGACGCGCACCGGATGCCGTGACGACTGCTTGACGCGACACGGCTGCCGATGTTCGGCAGCCCGGGTGTTATCGAGGAGAAACGCAACAAACGTCCTGGTGCGTTATTTTTTGACGACCTGCTTTTGGGGGGCCACGCATCCTCCATAGGGTGGCAGTGGCTGTTTCCTTCGAGCGCGGCATGTTGGAGTGCGATACTGGAGCTACCGCAATGCGATCCAGCGTCCTGGCGCCAACTGTCGCACGAGGG
>JBDSME010000600.1:0-6191 GCA_039916065.1 Polyangia bacterium | reverse complement strand
TGGCGGGGTGGATAGGGACGGGGGTCACTGTCCTGCTCCTTGGCGTGGCGGCGTTCTATGGCGCCTCCGCCGCCGAGAAGTCCGGCGATGCCAATCGACTGCTGACCTACTCGGACGCCATGACCGGGGTGCCCCAGGAATACAGCAGCCGGGCCAGCCAGTTTGAGGAAGAGGTCCGCGTGGGCCGCCGCGACGACAAGTTTGCGAAGGGCTTCCTGATAGCAGCGGCGGTGGGGGCCGTGGGGTCCACGATCTTGTTCGTCCTGGATGGTTCTTCCTCGGCCGGCCGGGAGACCGGGACTGCGGCGTCTTCCCGAGGGAACCGGCAGCGAGACCGGCGCGATGGTGTTGGGCTTGGCCTGGCCCCGATCGCGGGGACCGCGGGCGCCGAGGCCAGCGCCTCGCTTTCGTGGAGCTTCTGATGAAAAATGGCTTTCGTCGTCCTCTTATTCTTGCCCTTCCTCTTGGCGCGCTGCTCGGGCTTACCCTCGCCGCTGTAGTCCCGCTGGCCTGTTTTTCCTTGAAGGAACCGCCCTGCGCCTTCTCGTGCCTCACCCCACCCCACCGCTGTCCCGAGCAATACACCTGTCAGGCGGACGGGCTTTGCCACCGGGAGGGGGCGACGGGGATCTGTACCCTCGCGTCGCCCCTTGATGCCGCGGCGGGCGATGCGCAGGGCGGCGACGCCGGGACCGACCTGGCATCTGGTGCCGCCATTGACGGCGGCGACGGTAGCCCGTCGGACGCGGACTGAGGGCGACCGGGGGCGACCAGGAGATCCGGCCCCGGTGCACTGCCTCCCTTTCGGGGGATGCGGCAGACGTGACGTTTTTTCCGGTGAGGGGCCCCCCGCCGTGTATAGACTCCCCCCGCACCCATGGGCCTCTTCGATTTTCTGAGCAAGGAAGGACGCGACAAGCGCAGCCTGGAACGCAACATCAACCGGGCCGTGAACAAGTACGCCCAGTCGCCCGACCGGTACAAGGCGCTGCAGTCGCTGATCGAGGACGGTTCCCCTGACGCCGTCTACGGCGCCCTGCGCCGCTTCGGTATGGTCTACGACAAGAGCATCGAGGACGAACAGGAGAAGGAGTGGCTGTTCGATGCCCTGGTTGAAAAGGGCGCCGCCATCCTCCCTCAGGTCGAGCGGTTTCTTCAGTCAGCGGACTCCATCTCCTGGCCGCTGCGGTTGCTGGACAAGGTCGCCGGCAAGGAGCACGAGCTGGACATGCTCCAGAAGATCCTGGAGCGTCATGAACCGGGGTACGAACGAGATCCCACCAAAAAGATCCAGCTCTTGAACCATCTGGCGGACATCAAGGAGCCGCGGGCCGCCGGCCTGGTGGCGCCCTATCTGGTCGACATGGATGAAGGGGTGCGGTATGCCGCCGCCGAGGCGCTGATCCGGCTCGGCGACGAGAACGCCGCGCGCGAGCCCCTCATCGAACATTTCGTCGATGACACCGAGGAAAGCCTGCGGGTTCGCCTGGAAATCGCTCGCGGTTTTCTGGAGCGCGGCTGGCTGGTGAAGACCCATCGGCCCGCCTTCGACAAGAAGCTTCCCGAGCAATTCGCCATCGACCGCGAAGGCCGACTCAAGAAGAAAGCCGGGACGTAAGACGCCCCCACCGCCACCGCGCACGCGAAAGGACGACGAACTCCGTTCATGCCTCGAAGAACTGACATCAAGACCGTGCTGCTGATCGGGTCAGGCCCGATCGTCATCGGACAGGCCTGCGAATTCGATTACTCCGGGACCCAAGGCGTCAAGGCGCTGAAGGAGGAGGGATATCGGGTGGTGCTGGTGAACTCCAACCCGGCCACCATCATGACCGATCCGGAGATCGCGGACCGCACCTACGTCGAACCGCTGACTGTCGACGTGCTGACCCGGGTCATCGAACGAGAAAAGCCGGATGCCCTGTTGCCCACCCTGGGCGGGCAGACGGCCCTCAACCTGGCCCTGGAGTTGCACCGCGCCGGCGTGCTGGCGAAGCACGGTGTCCGTCTGATCGGCGCCCAGGTCGAGGCCATCGAGAAGGCCGAGGACCGCGAGCTGTTCAAACAGGCCATGCAGAAGATCGGGCTATCGGTCCCGATGTCCGGCTACGCCCACAGCCTGGCCGAGGCGCGCACCATCCAGGCGGAGATGGCCGTAGCGAACGGCGTGGCGTACCCGGTGTTGTTGCGCCCGTCGTTCACCATGGGCGGCTCGGGCGCGGCCATCGTCTGGAACGCCGAGGAGTTCGACACCAAGGTGAACTGGGGCCTGGCCCAGAGCCCACGGGGCGAGGTGCTGGTCGAACAATCGATCATCGGATGGAAAGAATACGAGCTGGAGGTCATGCGCGACACCAGCGACAACGCGGTGATCATCTGCTCGATCGAGAACTTCGATCCCATGGGGGTCCACACCGGCGATTCCATCACCATCGCGCCGGCCATGACCCTGACCGACAAGGAGTACCAGATCATGCGCGACGCCGCCCTGGCGGTGATTCGCGAGATCGGCGTGGAGACCGGCGGTTCCAACATCCAGTTCGCCGTCAACCCAGCAAACGGCCGGATGATCGTCATCGAGATGAATCCGCGGGTTTCGCGCAGCTCGGCGCTGGCGTCGAAGGCCACGGGGTTTCCCATCGCCAAGATCGCCACCAAGCTGGCCGTCGGCTACACCCTGGACGAAGTCCCCAACGACATCACCCGGGAGACCCCCGCCTGCTTCGAGCCCACCATCGACTACGTGGTGACGAAGGTGCCGCGCTTCGCCTTCGAGAAGTTCCCCGGCGCGGACAGCGAGCTCGGGCCGCAGATGAAGTCGGTGGGCGAGGTTATGGCCATCGGCCGCACCTTCAAGGAGTCGCTGGGCAAGGCGCTGCGGTCGCTGGAAATTGGCCGCTGGGGGCTATGCGACCTTGAGCGGCCACCGGGGCTGGATGAGTTGAAGAGCGCCATCGTGCGCCCCGGCCCCGACCGCCTGTGGCAGCTGGCCGAGGCCATGCGGTTGGGCGTGACGGACGTCGAGGCACACCAGCTCACCAAGATCGATCCCTGGTTCCTGCGGCATCTGCGCGAGATCATCGATGAAGACGAGGCGGCGCGGAAGGACGGCGCGGCCGGCCTTGAAGATGCCGTGAAGCTGGAGCGACGAAAGCGCATGGGCTTTTCGGACCGGCGCCTGATGAAGCTGGCCGGTGTGTCCGAGGATCAGGTGCGCGAAGCGCGCCTCAAGCACGGCATCCGCCCGGTGTTCAAGCGCGTGGACACCTGTGCCGCCGAGTTCGAGGCGCAGACGCCGTACATGTACTCCAGCTACGAGCGTCCGCTGGAAGAGCGCGTGGGCGCGCCTGCGGTGGCGGAGAGCGAAGTGCGCCCCACCGGGCGCAAGAAGATCGTGATCCTGGGCGGCGGTCCCAACCGCATCGGACAGGGGATCGAGTTCGACTACTGCTGTGTCCACGCGGTGCAGGCGCTGCGCGAGGACGGCTACGAGACCATCATGGTCAACTGCAACCCCGAAACCGTGTCCACCGACTACGACACCGCGGACCGCTTGTACTTCGAACCGCTCACGCGAGAAGACGTCCTGGAGATCCTGGACGTCGAGAAGCCCGAAGGGGTCATCGTTCAATTTGGCGGTCAGACCCCGCTGCGCCTGGCGGTGCCGCTGCAGAACGCCGGCGTGAAGCTGCTCGGGACGAGCGCGGACGCCATCGATCGCGCCGAGGACCGGCTGCGGTTCGGGCAACTGTTGAAGAAGCTGGACCTGCGGGCGCCCGCCTGGGGAACCGCCCATGGCCTGGAGGAGGCCCGTCAGATCGCGGCACGCATCGGCTACCCGGTGATGGTCCGTCCGTCTTACGTGCTGGGCGGGCGGGCCATGGAGATCGTCCACGAGCCGTCGGGGCTGGACGCCTTCGTGTTGCGGGCCATGGAGGCCTCGCGCCGCGAGAGCCTGTCGTCGCGCGCCGAGGAGGCGGACGCCCCCATCCTGATCGATCAGTTCTTGCCGGACGCGATCGAGGTGGACGTGGACGTGGTAGCCGACGGCACCGACGTGATCATTGGCGGCGTGATGGAGCACATCGAGGAGGCGGGCATTCACTCTGGAGACTCCGCCTGCTGCTTGCCCCCCTACTCCCTGGCCCCTCACGTGGTGGAGGGCATCAAGACCCAGGCCCGGGCCCTGGCGCGCGAGCTGGGCGTGCGCGGCCTGATGAATGTGCAATTCGCGGTACCGCGGGACGGTCGCGGCATCTTCATCCTGGAAGTCAATCCGCGGGCGTCGCGCACCGTACCCTTCGTCTCGAAGGTGACGGGAGTTCCCCTGGCCAAGATCGCGGCGCGCATCGCGGTGGGCCGCACGCTGAAGGAGATGGGCATCCGCGAGGTCACGCCCAAGCACGTGGCGGTCAAGGAAGCGGTCTTCCCGTTCGCCAAGTTCGCCGGGGTGGACACGCTGCTGGGGCCGGAAATGCGCTCGACGGGCGAGGTGATGGGAATCGATCGCACCTTCGCCGCCGCCTTCGGCAAGAGCCAACTCGGCGCCGGTACCCGCCTGCCCGTGGCGGGACGGGTGTTCCTGTCGGTGCAGAACAGCGACAAGGCGGGGGCCGTCCCGGTGGCCAAGTCACTGGTGGACATGGGCTTCGAAATCCTGGCCACCACCGGAACCTACGATTTTCTCACCACGGCGGGCGTCAAGGTGACGCGTGTGAACAAGGTGCGCGAGGGGCGGCCCCACTGCGTGGACCGGATGCTGGACGGTGACGTGAACCTGGTGGTGAACACCACGGCGGGCGTGCAGGCGATCAAGGACTCCTTCGACATCCGCCGCACCGCCCTGGTGCGCGGCATCCCGTACTACACCACGTTGTCGGCGGCCAAGGCGGCCGTGGGCGCCATAGGCGAACTGCGCTCTGGCCACGTGGAAGTGCGATCCTTGCAGGAATACCAACAGGAGCGCTGACACCATGCGATTTCCCATGACTCCCCGCGGACAGCAGGCCTTGCGTGACGAGCTGAAACGCCTGCGCGAGGTGGAGCGGCCCAAGAACGTGCTCGATATCGAAGAGGCGCGCGCCCATGGTGATCTCAAGGAGAACGCCGAGTACCACGCCGCCAAGGAACGTCAGGGCTTCATCGAAGGGCGGTCCAAGGACATCGAGGCCATCCTGGCGCAGGCCGAGGTCATCGATCCCTCCAAGCTGTCCGGCAGTCGCGTGGTGTTCGGCGCCACCGTGCGCCTCACCGACACCGACAGCGGCGAGGCGGTCACCTACAGCATCGTGGGCGACCACGAAGCCGATATCAAAGCCGGCCGCATCGCCATCTCTGCCCCGCTGGCCCGGGTGATGATCGGCAAGGACGAAGGCGACACCGTCTCGCTAAAAACCGGCAAGGGCACCCGCGAATACCAGATCAGCCAGGTCCGCTTCCCCGCCGAATAGTGACCGGCTGAGGGTCCGGGCCAGGTTCCCTGGCTCGACGCTCGCGGGTTAGCGAGAGTACGAGAGCGCCAGGATGCCAGCCGCAAGGACCAGCAGCGCGGCGGCGGCAGCCAGAGCGATCTTGGGGAGACGTGAACTCGTCGTGCGCGGCCCCGGCTCGCGGAAGTTGTTCTCGATCTCGGCCAGCAGGTGGCGCAGGGAGGGGTAACGTTCCTCGGGATCGGTCTGCAGGCCGCGCCGCAGGACCTGATCCAGCCACACCGGAACGTCGGTCTCCTCGGGCGGCGGCCGCAGGTTGCCGCTCAGCACCTCGCGCGCCAGGTTGATGAGGGTGGCGCGATCGAAGGATTGAATCAGCAGATCGAAGTGGATGCTTCCCAGCGGGGTGCGGCGCGACTCCCCGGCCTGTGAAACCGCCCAGTCGTGGTCGAACGGCGGCTGCCGATAGAGCGCCCGGTACAGGGCCACGCAGAAGCTGAACTGGTTGGCGCGCGCATCCGCGGAGCGCCCGCGAAATTGTTCGGGCGCCAGGAAGGACACGGATTCGGTGGACTTCATATCAGCCAGGCGCTGTTCCAGAGACACCGCGGCACTGGGCAGGCTGCCTGGTCCCACCTTGGCAACGTGCTGCAACGCCGCCTTCAGATCGCGCACGTCGCCGTGGCCGTCCGGCAACACGAACACGTTCTCGATCCGGATCTCCTCGTGAATCACCCCGGCAACGTGCGAAGCCTGAAGCTT
>JBDSME010000599.1:0-5985 GCA_039916065.1 Polyangia bacterium | reverse complement strand
TGCTCACGCTGCCCGCGCCGGGACTCACCCTCGGTGACAAGCAGATCGTCAATCAGGCGCTGCTGAAAAGCGGAGCCACCATCGCGGAGATGAACTGCGTACGAAAGCATCTCTCCGCCATCAAGGGGGGCCGGCTGGCCGCCGCCTGCGGCCCGGCCCCCGTCATCACCCTGGCTATCTCCGACGTGCCTGGCGACGATCCAGCCGTGATTGCCTCGGGCCCCACCGTCGCCGATCCCAGCACGCACGCTGACGCTCTCTCGGTTCTGGAGAAGTACCGCGTCGACTCCCCGCTGGCCGTCATCCGGCACCTGAAGGCGACCGCCGCCGAGACCCCCAAGCCAGGAGATCCCCGCCTGGCCAGGGCCACCACCCGGGTGATCGCCACGGCGCAGGACTCCCTGGAAGCGGCGGCGGCGGTGGCGCGTCAGTCCGGGGTGACGCCTCTCATCCTCAGTGACTGCGTCGAAGGGGAGGCCCGCGAGGTGGCGCGGGTACACGCCGCCATCGCGCGGCAGGTGCTGCGCCATCAGCAGCCGGTCGCTCCCCCTTGTGTTCTGCTGTCTGGTGGTGAGACCTCCGTGGCTGTGCGCGGCCCCGGGCGGGGAGGACGGAACGTGGAGTTCCTGCTGGCGCTGGCCACGGCGCTGGCCGGCGAAGAGCGCGTCTACGCCCTGGCGGGTGACACCGATGGAATCGACGGCACCGAGGACAACGCTGGCGCGGTGATCACGCCGGACACGCTGGCACGGGCGGCCGCCGGCGGCCTGCACGCTGGCGCACACCTGGCCAGCAACGACGCCTACAGCTTCTTCGCGGGATTGGGCGATCTGGTGGTGAGCGGACCGACCCGGACCAACGTCAACGACTTCCGCGCCGTCTTCATCGCGGGGCCTTGACCGCGCCCGCCAGGCCTGCGACAAGTCACGGAGGTATCCCACGGAGGTATTGATGTCTGTTGATTCGTCCGGCGCCATGTCGCGAGGTCCCCGAAAACTTCTGGTCAACGACGAGGGGAAGTCGACTCTGCACTTCTTCGATCGCGATGACCCGCGCCGGAACTGGTCCCATCAGGGGCCGGGACGCGATTTGCAATTGATTGGCCAGCAACGGGTCCTGCGGAGCCATCCTCAGGGCTATGTCGAGCTCGACCTGGCGAGCGGCGCGGTGGCCGCGCAGCTTACGATCGCCGATCTGCCGGGCGGCGTGGAGTCGGCGCGGCGACTCGCAAACGGCCACACCGCCATCCTGGGCAACGCGGGTAGCGGCGTCTTCGCCTGGGAAGTCGATCGCCAGGGCCATCCGGTTTCGGGCCGGCAGCAGTTGGTCGCCGGCATCGAAAAAACGCGCATGCTCCGCCTGACGGGCGAGGGGACGTTCCTGTTCTGTTCCGAGACCAATGGGCAGCGGGTGATCCACGAGCTGTCGTGGGAACGCGGCGTGACGTCTCTGTTCGATGTGCCGCCGGAGGTGCCCGCCGACAGCATGGTCAAAGCGGTGCGGGTCGCCACCAATGTGATCACGGTATCGACGGGGTATGCAGCCAGCCTCCTCAGGGTGGACACGGCACGGAAGAACATCGTTCAGACCATCGGTGGGAAGAGGCAACCCGAACCGCCCGGCGGCCAGCGGCCCCTCTCCCCCTTCTTTTTTTCCGGCTACCAGATGTTCGAAAATGGCGACTACCTGATCGCCAACTGGCAGGGACACAGCCCGGAGCGCAACGGGCAGGGTTACCAGCTCCTTCTGTACAACGCGGCGGGCGCCCTGGTGTGGTGGTTCGATCAGACGGCATACCCGATGACCTCATCGCTCAACAACATCATCGCGCTCGATGGGCTTGACCCCGCTCTCCTCCACGACGAGCCGAACGGCGTGCTCATCCCCATGGCGTAGTAGTTCGCGGGGCCAGAAAGCTGAAGGAAAGCTGACGTCAGCGGGCGCGACGGCAGCCGCTGGCTCGCGGCTTGCGGCGGCTCGCCACGCCGGCGGCGACGATAGACGCCGCGACTGACAGCCACAGGGCCTGGGCTCCGCCACCACCAGAGGCCGGTCCGATCGAACAATATCCCCGCGCCGCGCCATTCATCGGTGGGGTGGTGTTTGGCGCGGAGGGCTCCGGAACGTCATCCAGCTCTCGCAGGTATTCCACCAGTTGGTCCAGCTGAGTGGGGTTGAGGTTGCTGGTGACCCCCATCTGATCCTTCTGGTTGTACTTGGTGAATATCTCCAGCAACGTGGCGGCACGCCCGTCGTGATAGTACGGCGCCGTCTGCCAGACTCCCTTCAGCGTCGGGGTGTCGATGCCGGTCAGCTTGCCGAACAGGCGAGAGCCGGAGGTGGGAAGCAAGGTCCCCACGTCATGCAAGATGTTCAAGTCGCTGTCTGTCAGATCCGGACCGTCGTGACAGACCGCGCATCCGGCGCTGACGAAGATCTTTCGGCCTTCCAGCGCCGCCGCAGTAAAGCTGCCATCAGGATTCTTGAATGGACTTCGCGGCACCTTGTCCATTGTCTTGAAGAAGGCCGCCAGGGCATCCAGTTCCTTGCTGACGCCTGTGGCGGGCTTCGTAAACGGGTCGTAGTGCCCGTTCGCGTCGGTGCGGGCGGCGAACTCGGCGTCAGACATGAATCCCGACCCACCGAAATCGTGACGAATGTCGCGTTCAAAGTCCTGGATCTCGTCGAAGTTCCCACTCCAGTGCACGCGTCCCTCGCCCATGCGCCGGCTGCCCAGCAACGACTTGGTGTTGCGCAGGCCTTCGCCGCGATCCGTGAAATCCCAGACCCGCCCATCGCTGAACCCGCCAAAATGACAGGACACGCAGGCCATGTAGCCGGCGTGCCCCATGCGCGTGTCCGCGGCATTGAAGAAGATCTTCTTTCCCAGCAGGACATCGTCCGCCAGGGGCTCCGCATCGATGGTGCGGATGCGGGTCGTGGGCATGGGCGCCGCGTGGTCCTCCGACGACAGGGATGAGTTCACGTCATAGACGATCATTTCGCGTGAGAGGTAAGCATGGGCGAACAGCTTCCCGTCATCTGTCATCACCAGTCCGTCAGGAGCGTTCCCCACCTCTCTGATGCCGCTGATCTGTTCAGAAGAATAAGCGTCCAGGATGCCGATCCAGTTGCTGGGCTGAATCAGGACGAACGCGTAGTCACCAAAGTGCGAAAACGCTACCGCCACGGGGGTGGCCCGGTTGTCGACGTCCTGTCTCCTGGTCAGGATCTCCTTCTCCGTCTTCAGGTCGATGGTGCAGACCACCGGCCGGACGAAGTTATCGAACGTCATGGGCATTCCATCGCGCTGGATGCCGCGGGCGATATCGTCCTTCTTCGCTGTCACCCAGGCCTGTGTACCGTCGGGCGATATCACGGCGGCCGACAGGTAGTTCGGCACGCCGCGCCCCGAGGACTGCGTGTCGGGGCCCAGGTCAAAGGCCAGGTTGATGGTGTTGGTGACGGTCAGCGTCTGCGGCGACACTACCCAGACTTCGCCGTGCTCGTTGGGGGAGATGAACCTCGTGACCAAGATTCGTCCGTCGGCGGCCACCGAGATCCCCGCCGGTGTGGGTCCGATGGCCAGGTCACGCACCACGGCGCGGGACCCAGGATCGATCTCTACCAGCTTGCCGGTGGCAAACAGAGACACGTACGCCATGCCGGTCGTCGGTCCAAACACCACCGAACGCGGCTGTGAGGCGTAGGGCAGGGCGATGTGTGCCTTCACGGCACCCGAGTCGGGGTCCAGCACCACGATCTCGTCGGACATCTGGTTGGCTACCCAGATCGTCCCATCGGGGGCCTGTGCCAGGAAGTGCGGCTCTTTCCCGACCGGGATCTCGCGGAGGCGCTTCAGTTGAACGGTGTCGATGGTAGTGACGCTGTTGCTGTCCGGGTTGACGTTCCAGAGCAAGTGACGGCCGGCGTCCAGGATGACGCTGGAAGAGTTGCTGGGCGGCTTGGCTGGCTTGGGGAGGTACACCGTCTGAACGGTGGTCGCGCTGGTCCGGGACTGGTCGTCACTGGCCAGAACGAGCACGGGAAAATGACCGGGGCCCTGGTAGGTGTGCGACGCCTGCATGGCGGTGGCTGCTGCGGCCATACCTCCATCGCCGAAGGTCCAGCTGAAAGAAACAGCGCCCACTGCGTCCCTGACGCTGGCGATACGGAAGGTGTGGGCCTCGCCGACCGCCACAGCCGGAGACGCCTCCAGAGTCACGGTGAGCGCCAACGCGGAGCGCGTACCCAGCAATCCGCCGCCGATAAGGGCCGTCCCTAACGCCAGCAGGGAGGGGAGTCGTCTCATCGGTGGAGCGCCGCCTGGCGGGCAGAACGCTTCTTACGGAGGCCCAGCAGGATCGCGACCACGAACAAGGATAGAGCACGCGCCGTACCGGTGCCACCGCCCCCACCGTTCGACACGTCACACCCGCAACCGGCGCTGCCGCCGCCAGTCGCACCGACCGCTCCGGCGCCGCCCGTGCTGGACGCGCCGCCTGTACCGACAGCGGGACCTGACCCGCCCGTGGTCCCAACGGCGCCGCCGCTACCGACAACCGTTGTGCCACCGGTCGCGACGACAGTGCCCCCACCGGTTCCGCTGGCGGTTCCACCCGACCCGGACGGGGAGGCCCCCCCGGTCGCGCCAGTGACGCCACCTGCACCCGCCCTCCCACCCACACCGCCAGAGCCAGTGGAGACGCTACCACCAGCGCCCCCCGCGCCCCCGGTCAACGTGGCGCCGGTCGAGAAACGAGCCATCGCCGCTGTCGCAATCGGATTACCCACCAGGTCTTTCAACCCGCCCGCCGGGATGACGACTTCGTACGTTGAGTTTGCCTCCAGAGGTGCCTTCGGGCCGAAGGAAAGGGCGTTGAATGACGACTTGCTGAAGGTTCCCTCGATCGCCGCGCCGCCGGCCTTGCGGACGATCATGCTGGTTGGGCTAACGCTTCCGATGTCGTAGTCCTCGGACAGGAAGACCGTCACGCGGCTGGTCAGGGCCTGCTTGGTGTCGCCTTCGCTTGGGAAGATCTGGACCACCGTGGGGGCGGTGTTGTCAGGCCCCATCTGGTGGGGCACCAACGCCGCACCGGTGCCATGATCGTTGCCCAGGTAAACCAGGTTTCCGACGATGGTCGCGAAATCGAAATCGCCGCCCACCCCGGCCGGGTCAGTTCCATGACCGACCAGCATTGGCTTGGCGTCATTGTGCACGTCCCATTTCTTGTAACCCTCGGAGGACTGTCCGCAGATCACGAAGCTACTCTGATAGGTGCAATATCCGCCTCGATCTGAGCCCGATTTCCCTGTGCCGATCGTGGTGATCGCCGTCGGGGTCCACTTCACGAACGAGTAATCACCGTTGGTCCCCGGTCCGTAGATGCGATCACCGACCACGATCGCCGAGTACAGGCTGGCTGCCGTTGAACCGGTGGTCAGCAGGAAAGGAGACTTGGGATTGCTGACGTCCAACACGGAGATCTTCGTGGGCGACTGGTCCATGCCGATGCCGACCACGTAGTTGCCGGCCGCGTAGGTGGGACCAATGCGGAAGTTGCCCATCGATCCCGTGGGGACTCGCGTAACCAGGGTGGGCTTGGTGGGATCCGTGGCGTCGACGATGTAGATGCCGTTTCCCGTGCCGCCAACGTAGACGTACGGGTAGGCCCAGGACAGCATCCACGCGGCGTTGTCGTAGTCGCCGCCGCTCACCCCCGACAGCGCCAGTGAACCGATCATCTTGGGCATCAGCACGTTGGTAAAGTCGAAGAACACGATACCGGTGAGGGTGGGGAACACCAGGATGTCCTTGCCATCGATCATGGCCACCGGCATGGCGTGCAACTCGCGCAGGTTGGCAACCTCGGGAGTTCCCACCAGCGACGCCAGCAGCTTCGGAGCGCGAGGATCCTTCACGTCGAACATGTGGAACGCGCCCGGCGGCTTGCCGCTGTCGTTCGATCCCATGATGACGAA
>JBDSME010000598.1:0-11238 GCA_039916065.1 Polyangia bacterium | reverse complement strand
ACCGCCGACAAGCGCTGAATGTCAGAACCGGGCGGACCGAATGCGCCCCCGGGCCTTGGCCCGAGGTGTGCAGGCTCGGCGGCCCCGTGAGTGCCCCTTCACACGAATCGTTCCGTCAGCTGGTTCCGCATCCAGGTGGTGCGAACTTCGGCGCGGGCGCCTCCGCTCCGTTTGTAGGCGCCTCTATCGACGCCTATCTGCGAGAAGTACGGGACCTTACCCTCGACGAGATCCGGATTCGGATACCTCCCGATACCAGTCACACCGCCGGCCTTTACGGGGTCATGCTGGACTATCCCATGCGGCCCGCAAAGGCGCTTCGGCCGGCACTGTGCATGAGCGTCTGCCTGGCTCTGGGCGGCAGTCGAGAGGCCGCCCTCCCCTCCGCCGCGGCTCTAGAGCTCTTCCACAATGCGCTTCTGGTACATGACGATGTCGAGGACGGATCGCTAATCCGGCGTCACGAACCGACCCTGCACACGGTATACGGCGTCCCCATCGCGGTAAATGTCGGTGACGGGATGTTGGTCCGGTCCTTCGAACATCTGTTCGACAACATTCCCGTCTTGGGACTGGGGGCGGCACTGCGGATTTTTCAGCTCGTGCTGCGAAGTGCGCGCGAATCCGCCGAGGGTCAAATGATCGAGCTGGAGTGGATTCGCAGCCGACGCTGGGATGTGCAAGACCGCGACTATCTGCGCATGGTGCACAAGAAGACGGGATGGTACTCGTTCATCGCCCCGGTAGGTGTCGGGGCCGTTGCCGCCGGTGCTACTGACGCCGTACGCGCGGCATTCACCCGGTTCGCGCTGCTCCTGGGGATCTCCTTTCAGATCCATGACGATCTGCTCAGCCTGAAAAACACGGGCACATTCGGCAAGGATACCCTGGGAGATCTGTGGGAAGGGAAGTACACCCTACCGCTGCTCGACACGCTCAGATCCCTGCCCGCATCGGAGCAGAGGGAGGCACTCGACATTCTTGCGCGTCCCCGTTCGCTGCGGGATCTACGGGGGAGCGCCAGGACGAGCGCGCCCTCCAAGACGGCGCTGTTGGCAAAAATTTTCGAAGGGATCGAGGATCTCAGCAGCGGTGAAAGAGCCCTGCTGGAAGCGGCACTGGGCGCTGACCCGGCCGAGCGCGAAGAGGCGCAGGTGCGCCGCCTGCACGAACTGGTGGTCGGTCGCAACGGGGCCAGCCTGGACCACGCCCGCGCCATCGCCGTTCGACACGCACGGCGCGCCAGCAAGGCGCTCGATGCAGCGCTCGCCGGAGCACAAGCCTCTGTTCATACCCAATTCCTTAGGGAGCTCGTCACTTTCGTCATACATCGGGAGAGTTGAAAGGGGATCCATGATGACCATAAATCCCCACCGCGCGGGACCGGATGCCGAGGACGCCCTGGTCGCGGCGCTGCTTGAGACCTACCGCGAGGCCCGGCGCCGCGCGGACCGCCATGCTCCAGTCGGCGCGCGTGAGCGAATCCTGGCGCACTTCGAACGGAGGGGCGAACGTCTCCGCGGTGAAAAGCTGGTGACGGCCGAGTTGGTTCAGCATTTGATCGAGGGTACGGCGGCGCTCCCGCGACCCCGCCCACAGCAGGAACTGGAGATTCGAGGAGAGGCCAACCAGCACGCGGCCGGCCGCTTCCGGGTCAGCAACCGTACCGCGCAGGCGGCCACATTTGAGCTGATCGTGGGAGATCCCGTGGAGGGAAACCGCTCGGTTGCCGTGCAATTTGAACCTCAGCGCGCCACCCTCGTGGCGGGGCATACGCGGCTGGTCCGAATCGAAGTTTCTCTGATTGGATGGGACGCAGGGGAACAGGTCACCGTCCCGGTGGAGTGTCGCTGGCCGACGGGCCGCGATCGGCTGTGGGTAGTCGTGGGGGCCCTCGCCCACGCTGGCTTCCAGCCATGAAGGAGGCCGCCACGGACGCCGCTGTCCCGGAATTGGCCATCACCGACGAGGATGAGGTGTTGTTGGCGCTGTTGGCCCGCATTCAGACGGCCATGCTGATGCATCCGGAGGCAGGGGTGGCTCTCTTTCGAGGTCTGGCAGAGGAGGGACGGCTCTTTGCGCAGACCGCCGGCGGACGACGCTGGAGGGATCGCCTGTGTCGTTCCGAATTGCTCGAACGCGCGCTGCTGGTCTGGCAGAACGTTTCACTGTGGATGACCGAAGACACGTCGGATTCCGCAGCGGTTCCGTCCGGCTTGGTCGACGCGGTGGCAACAGTCGCTGCTTCCAGCAGCCGTGATGTTCTTCTCGAGCGGCTGTTCCGGGCCATGGACGTTGGCTCCTGATGCTCGACGAAAGGATCGAAGAGTTTGCGGCCCATGGCCGCTTAATCGACGCGGTGCTGGGCCTCCTGTTCTTGACCGCACAGGTTGAGGCCGTTTCGTCACGCGGGCGTCGGGACGGCGGCACAATCGCCGGCGGACCTCTGGTCGACGTTTTCCTCGGTCTGATCTCGGTAGGTCGGTCGCTGCGTGGCTCGATTGCCTGCTCCGCGATGCTTCCTCCGGTCCTTGCAGCGGCTGCGGCCACGCCTGACCAGACCACCACCGATCGAATCATGCGATGACCACCCTCCTCCCTCCCGGTCCAGGCGCCATCGCGCGCGCCGTGCCTAGGATCGACGGTTGGCGTTGCGCGGTGGATGCCCGGACCACCCCTGCGACAACCTTCAAGGAGTGGATGCATTTCTGCGTTGCCCTGCCGAGAGAAACGCCCGGGCATCTGCTGATCAACGTCAACGTCACCGAATGCAGATCGCCGGCAGGCCACCAGCGACAGTGTCGGCTGATCGCCATGGCGATCCGCGACCATTGGCGCGGGAGCATCGAGACCTTCTCCCCCAACACGGCGCCGGTTCGCCCTGGCGCCATCGACATCGATCTGGGGGACAGTTCCGTGCGCTGGCGGGATGGCGCTTTCGAGTTGGAAGTGCGGTGCGAGGCCCTGAGTGCCAGGCTACGGTTGTCTCCGGTCAGCTTGCCCACCGTTGCCACGCGAGTTTCGCTGGGAGGCGGACAGGGAATCGAGTGGGTGGTCTTGCCACGGCTGGAGGTGACCGGCTGGATCGATCTCGGTGACCAGAGGATCACCCTGCGCCGGGCGCTCGGCTATCACGACCACAACTGGGGGCATTTCCGCTGGGGGAACGACCTGGCCTGGGAGTGGGGATTCGTCAACCCCGTCGACGCCGACGATCCCTGGACGGCGGTGTTCGTTCGGATCTCTGACGGCGCGCGCATTCGCACGCTCAGTCAGGCGGCGCTGCTGTGGCACGAGGGGTCGCTGGTGACCACCTTTCAGGACCGGCAGATTCGCATGGACCTGGGCGGCATCCACGGCGGACAGCGCCCTTTCACCTTGCCGGCGGCGGCGTCACTGCTGATGCCCGGCGCCAGTTCCGGGGTGCCTGCCCATTTTTCGCTGGAGGCGCACAGCCAAAGTGATGACCTCTTCGTGCAATTCGCATCGCTGTCCAAGGCCCGGGTGGCCATTCCCAGCGACGTCGACCCATTTCGACTGGTGGTCCTCAACGAGACCTTTGGCCATGCGCGCGCGCACGGTAAAACGTCCGTCGGATCGTTCGACATATCGGGGCTGACAATGATGGAGTTCGTCCGTGGATAGCGGCGGCCAGTCGCTCTCGACGCAACTGGAAGATGCCTTGGCCATCGTGGCGCGGGAGGCTCCCCTGCACTTCGCCCGCATGCGGAGGCAGGTCGGCGAACTGACGGCCCTCATTCGCGTCGGAGAAGCTCCACCAATGAAACTGCTCTTCACCGAAGGCCCCCCCTGGGTGCGACCCGGTGCCACCGGCTCCGTAGAGGTGTCGCTCTCGCGCGCCGATCTCGCCCGCCTGTTGCGCGGTGAGTTGACCATTGATGAGGGCATCGTGTCCGGTGCCGTCCAGGTGCGCAGTCAAGTGGACCACCTCCTCAGGTGGTTTGACGGACTGGCGTCCTGGTTGCACGGGGCCTTGCGCAGCCCCTCTCTCCCCGCGCTCCACCATCAATTTTTCTCCACCGGTCAAACAACACCCGTCCGACCAAAAGGAAATCTCACATGCTGAAATCAGGAAGAGGCATTCCCCGTGTCCACCAACCGCCCCAGGCACGCGACTTTCTCACCGCGCGCGGTGGCGCCGGGTCCGGTGCGAAAACGGCGCCCCCCGTGGGGGAAGGACCTTCTGGGGACGCCGTCCCCCAGGCCACGGCCGACCGGGAAACGGACGCCGTGAACAGGACGCACCGCCTCACCACGTTCGCCGGGGAGGACGGACGCAGCAAGCGGCCAGAGCCTCGCATTCCTGGCAAGCACGCCCTCAATCCCCCCATCGTGACCATATTCGGGGCCGGTATCTCCGGCCTCAGCGCCGCTCACGAACTGGTCGACCGCGGGTTCATCGTACAGGTCTTCGAGAAGGAAGAGGAGCGCTCTTGCCCGGGGCGAACCCACATCGGCGGACTGGCAGCCAATCAGCCAGCCCGGGTACGGGCGAACATCGAGGATCTGCACGGTCGTCTCATTGCAGATGCGTTGACGATACAACCAGAGACCGCCACCCAAGCGGCACAGGACCGGAGCGCCGTAGCGGCCTGGTTCCTCAGGGTGTTTGCGTTCAACCGCAGTCGCTGGATACGCACCGAAACCCCGGCGCGCATCAACGGGTGTATTTTTTCACCGTCCCAGAGCGAGGCAGGAGCCAAATTCAAGATTGGGCTTTTCAGCGACCTGATCGAGGCCCGGAACGGTTATCGCCAGCGGTGGCTCTGGGACCTGCTGGTGCGCGGGGTGATCCTGGGCGCGATACGGCCCAAATCCCGGAACGTCGACGCGCTAGAGAACGCAATCAAGACATTTAACGAACTCAAAAACATGCGCAGCCCCGAGTTGGAAGGCGCGCTGCTGACTTACGAAAGTCAAAATACCACGCACGCCCTCCCCAAACTTGAACAACTGGAGCGCCAGCGGGACATGACCGAGGCAGCGCTGGAACGAGAGTTCCTCTGCTTCCGCATCATCCCCTACGCCCGCCGGGGCTTTCCCGAGGCCGGCAACCATGCAATGAAGCTTTATGATGACTGGGCCGCGGAATTCGGTAAAAGCGCCGACCTCCGCCAGAACTGCCTATCTTGTGTGGCCGGCGAGCTCCGCGAGGTGGATGAGCCTCGAGAGGGCCTGCGTCGGGGACGCGACGGCATCCCTGTGACGGTCAGGGAGGCTGATGCCTCCCCCGAGTTTGTCCACACGGCCTGGCTGCAACTGGAGATCATCGAGCAACGACTTCCCGGCGAGCATGGGTATCGTTTCTTCCCGTCATTTTACCGTCACCTCGACGACACCATGGGGCGTATCCCGCTGTATTCAAACGGCCGTCCCACCGGCCGCAGCGTTCGCGACAACCTCAAACCCACGGTTTTTCAGGGAATCGGCCTCAGCCGCCAGGATACCCAGTGGATCGTCGAACACTCCCGTGGCGAGAAGAATAACCCGCGCCGGGCGTATCTGGAGGACCACGATCCCCGTCAGGTTGACAACCGCTATCCGGACTACGATGACCCCGCAGCGCGTGGCTGTCGAGACCAGACCATGGGCACCGTGGTGGAACTGGATCGCGAACTGCCGCGCAGCTTCGAAGCCTTGCGCAACTGCACGGACCGCTTCACACATCGGGTGGGCGGTACCGGCCGTGACGCCGTCCTTCTCCTCGCAAAACTGGTCCGGTACCTGACCGCCAGCCCCGAGCGGCGCCGCAAGGAATACGAGAAGGTGAGCTGGGGCGAGTTTCTGGACAGCAAGAAATTCTCGGACGTGTTCAGGTTTCACGTTCATTCCGCGGCTCAGTCGCTGGTGGCTTTCTCCGCCGCCGAGGCCGACGCCCGCACCTACGGCAACATCGCGCTGCAGATGATGCTCGATGAGCTGCGCGACGGCACCCGTGTGGACCGCACCCTCAACGGACCCACCAACGACGCCTGGCTGGAGCCTTGGCGAGAGCACCTGGAGCGGCAGGGCGTTCGCTTTTTTCGCGGTGAGCTGGAGTCTCTGCACCTGGTCAAACCCGCTAAAGAGAATGAAGAACCGGAGTTGATTCCGAGGGTAAGAATCAACGACAAGGACTTCTGGAGTCAGTCGGGGGCCGACATCCTGTCGGCCGGCAACCCCGATGCGGCACTGCGTCCGGACTTCTATGTTCTGGCCTTGAACGTGGAAGAGACGCGCCGTCTGCTAAGTGACCTAAAAAAAGAGGCGGGCGAGCAAGTTGATTTCCGGAAGCGGGCGCCGGACTTCCAAAGCACGCTGGACTTCGGAGATGTCGTGGAAGAAAGCGGTGCCATGCGCAACATGACCGGCATCCAGTATTTTTTCGATGCCAAGACAGCCATCGGGCGAGGTCACCTGTACTTTCCTTTTTCAGAATGGGGGTTGTCATCGATCTCCCAATCGGAATTTTGGTCAGCGCGTGGCGGCTTCGCGGATGGCTATTTTGGTGTGCTTTCGGTCGACGTGTGCACCACCAAACGGCAGGACCACACGAACATCGCAGCTTTGCCGGCCCCCGACCTGAAGCTCAAAGCCTTCGCAGACATCATCGACCCAGATAACGAAGGAGCGAGTTGCCTAGCTGCGGCGCGCATCGCTCTGGATCAAATCAAACCCCGCATTGGCTTGCGTTGCGCGCTGAGCGAGCCTCGTTGTTTCCACGTCGATCGCCATTCGCTGACGGACAAGGGGCCTCGCTTCTTGGCGTCGGTGGTAGGACTGGACGACACGCGCCCAGGGCGTCCTGGCGACTGCGTCGGTGAGAAAGAGGTCGAGTACTCTCTAAATTTCGATCGCTGGGTACTCTGCGGAACATTCATGGCGACCCACACCCGTATGACCACCATGGAAGCAGCCAATGAATCGGCCCGCCATGCCGTCGCTACGATTCTGCGAAAACTGTCTACCGCGGACGCGGCCAACGTGATTGAGGCAGAAGTGGAACATCAGAGTTACGAAATCGAAAATCTGGCGAACAAGACGTACAACTGGGCCTCAGAAAACCGAGGTTACGAGGCACCCCAAACCTGGAATCCCGAGGACTACGAAATCCCGGACTTCGATTTCTTTCGGCGTGTGGATCGGCGGCTGCTCGAGATGGGCATCCCCCACTTCATGGACGTCATCAACTTCGACCGCAAGCTGGAGCACGCGCTCGACGGGGTCGACATTTACGGCCAAGAGCGGCCGCTCTCGGAGATATTCGGCCTTGCCGCGGCCAACCTCGATGCCGCCCTCACCCGCGAGCTGGGCCCTGGATACGCGGACCTGGAGGGCAAGCGTTATCAGGAAGGGCAACGGCTGACGAGCAGCGGCCGGTTTCCCGATCTGGCGAACATGCAGGACCGACTGAAGGAACTCTTCGATGTCTTCTCCAGTCTGATCCGCCCTGAGCGGATTGCCGATGTGAATCGGAACCACCTACGCCGGAAGTAGCGCCTCCACCCGCGCCTTGTCATAGCCAGCGCCCAGCTCCTCGAATGTTTTCAGCGCCTGCCGAAGTATGCGCTGGTTGTCCACGACGTCCGCCCCCCACTCTCCCAGGGCGGCCAGCGCCAAGGCTTCGTCGTAAGCCATTTCCAGGGCGCGGGCACGGGCCATTCCCTTGCGGAACCATCGCCGCGCCGTTTGCCCCTGACCACCCAGTCGTACCGCAGCCACCCCGCGCCAGTAGCAGGCACGGGGACTGGCTACCGGCATCACCCTGCCGACGCCTGCCAGGCGCTTGACCGCGCGGCGGGCCCGTCCCACCAGCTCGCGGCGCGCGGCGGCGTCCGGTGCACGCTCCACCAGAGACAGGTAGACCTCCACGACAGCCGCATAGGCGTTGATGTTGTAAAAGACGGGGGCCGATCCTTTGGTCATCCAGTCCACGCACAGGTCGGCGGAACGACGCGCCCCCTCGGGATCTCCGGCACGCAGTTGTGCCAGCGCCAGGGGACCGAGCGCATAGATCCACTCTGCGAAACCCAGTCCCAGGCGGCACATTGCCTCACCCTCCTCGCTGGCACGCCTCGCGGTGGGTAGGTCACCAGCCAGTAACGCCAACTCCGCGTCCCGCACCACCGCCCAGCACTTCGTCTGTGGGTCGGCGCGTTCGATGGCTCCCGACAGCTCTGCGTTCAGAGCGGCAGCCTCGGTGAATCTCCCGTTCAACAACCGGGCCGTGCTGAACTCCGACGTCGCCTCTTCCCACCGCCGCTTGAATCCCATGCGGCGCGCCATGGTCCGGACCTCTTCCAGTTCAGTTTCCATGTCTCGCCAGCGCCCTGCCTGCAGGTGGACCATAGCCACGTTCATCCGCACCCAGGTCTCCGCTACATCATCGCGGCCGCTGTGAGTATCGTCGAGAGCGCGGCGGCAGTATGCCCGCGCCACGCCGTCAAACGGCAAGAACGAGCACATGGCAGCGAACGAGGCGTACCCGAGGGCACGTTCGCTGGAAGGCCCCCCAGCCTGCTCGGCCAGACCGATGTTGACGGTGGCAGCGAGCACGACCGCTAGCATGTCCCCCGTGGCGAAGTAGTTGACCACCATCAACCGTTCGTAGGCGCGTCCTGCCTCCAGCAGCATCTCCCGCCGCGCGGTGTTCGAATCGGCATTTCCTGTCTGCTTCACCAACCACCGTCGAGCGACCTCTCGACTCAGCGAGGCCAGGCAACGGAGCACCATGACGAAGCGCGTGCGTGGCCAAGGCTTGCCAGCGATCACCGTCGCCTCTTTCAATCGGGTTAGCGCTTCATTTACGTTTCCCAACGCCAGTGCGTCCAGTCCCAGCAAACGCGCACGCCGAGCGCGCGCCAGGCGAGAACTCTTCACGGGCGCCCGTTCTTCCAGCGTACGCGCCTTCTCGATCAGCCGCATCGCCTCCTGGTTGGCGTGCATCCGGTGCGCGGCTTCTCCCGCGGCATCGAAATAGAACAGGGCCTTGCCGATGTCACCACCCTTCTCGAAGTGGTGGGCCAGGCTGGCGGCCGTGCTGTCGAGATCGCCGCGCTCGGAATGGCTTTGCTCCAGCAACTCTGCGGCTCCGGCGTGCAGGTGCTTCTGGCGCGCAGGCGCGATGGCCTCATAGACAATCTCCCGCAACTTGTCGTGCACAAATCTCACCGATCCGGACACCGAGGGCTCCAGAACCTGCCGGATGATGAGCTCGCGGAGCACATCATCGAACATCGCCTCGTCTGGAATGATGCCTAGCCGCAGGGTGACCGAGGTGAGGAACTCGATTTCCACCTCCCGTCCCAGCACCGCGGTCATCTCCGCCAGCCGACGCGCGTTCTCCCCAAGACCTTCAATCCGCCGCGCCACCAGGTCTCGCAGATTGCGGGGCAATCCAAGCTTCTCGAAGACCAGGGGGCCGCCCGGCTGCTGCCAACGTCCTCGTCCGTCCCGAAACAGCAATCCGGCGTCCACCGCGGCGCGGAGATACTCCGCCACGAAAAAAGGGTTTCCTGAGGATTCAGCGCTGAGGAAGGCAACCAATGCGTCCGACACCCGATGTTGCCCCAGCATGTCAGCGGACATGGTTCCAATCGTTGTCGCGTCCAGCCGGTCCAGCCGAAAATGGGAGACATGGGGCGCCGAATTAAGCCGTTCCAGCAGCGGGGTCGACTCTTCCAGGCGATAGGTGCCCAGCAAGAACAGGGGATTGGGCATCAGGTAGTTGGCGGACAGCGAATCGAGAAAGGCGAGCGTGAGGTCGTCGGCCCACTGGAGATCGTCGATTACCAGCAATGTGGGCTTGTCAGCGGAGAAGGCAGAGAGCGTCTCCGCCAGCGCGTCGATAATTCGCCGACGAGCTGCCTCGCTGGGCATTTCGGGCGGCTCCGGATGGTGTTGGATGCCCGGTAGATGTCGCAGCGAGGGCTCAACAATTGCCAGGATCTTCGCTCGTTCCCCCAAGATCCGGTCGGCCAGCGCTGACCCTCCCGCTACGCAGCGGTCGGCAATGGCCTGCAGGATACGTCGGAAGGGATAAAGGGGGCCACTCTGCGGGACGCTTCTTCCGCGCGCCATTCCGACCGCGGCACACTCGGAGGTCACCACCCGAATCCGCTGCGCCGCTGTACGCCGCGCTACTTCCGACACAAAGGTCGTTTTTCCGATCCCGCTCTCCCCGGTGACGATCCCGATCCCACCCCGTCCACGACGAAGACGGTCAATGGGCGCCAGTGCCGCATCAATGCTCGCCTGTCGTCCGACAATCTCCGGGCGATAGAGATAGGCTCGGGCAGGGATGGCGGGGGCGGGCGCAGGGGTGTTGGCGGAACAAACATCAGCAAGCAGAGCGGCCACGTCATCCGCGTGTCCTATGCGATCGCGAGGATTCCGTTCCAGCAGCGCCATGACCAGCGCTTCCAATTCCGGTGATGCGGCAGCCCCGAGCTTTGAGGGAGGTACAGCGGGGTGATCGTGCGCGGCTGCGAGCTCTAGCCGCGTGTTTGCCAGGTACGGTGGTCGCCCGGTGAGAATTTCGTAAATGATGCAACCGAGTGAAAAAAGGTCGGCCCGGGCATCCACCAAATTGCCGCGGGCTTGTTCTGGTGCCATGTACGCGATCGTTCCACCGCGGGCGGCGTCTACGGCTAGTACTTCGCGCTGGCCCTCCTCGCGGACCCACCAAACCAAGCCGAAATCCATCAGTATCGGTGTGCCGTCGCTTCGGACAAAGATGTTACTCGGCTTGAGATCACGATGGACGAAGCCTTCACCATGAATGTAGGCTAGGGGATCGCAAAGCCGGCGGACCACCTCGAGCGTCCAGGAGATCTCTCCGCCCTTCGCCGTCGGGGCGGGCAGTTCGGACCATGGGGAAGTCGGGCCCAGCGCACCAGGGACCATAGGCGTGATAACCCGAAGGTCGGCAGGACCGCTGACCCCCAGCGAATCCGGCAGTTCAGTCGTCCGTGAGACCTCATCCTCACGGAACCCCCTCAAGTGCTGCCCGAGGGTCGCCCCCTGGATCAGCTCCATCGTGTACCAGGGCCGTCCTTCAAAAACGCCGCCCTCGAAGATGTTGACCACTCCGGCGTGGCGGATGCGCGCCAGTGCCTGGATTTCGCGCCGTACGCTCGCCAACCGTGCCTCGGTGGGCTCACGCGCGGTTTTCAAGGCTACGACCTGGCCTGTCTCCTCGTTGATCGCTCTGAAAACGAGGGCGGCGCCACCTTGCCC
>JBDSME010000597.1:0-4645 GCA_039916065.1 Polyangia bacterium | reverse complement strand
CCCGGAAGCAACACGTGGACCTGATGGCCCAGCTTCTGCGTGCGGCGCTGGACTTCGACGTGCTGGACGGCCAGGGCAGTTCGGGGGCTCTGTCTCTCGATACGATGCGCGGACGCAAGGATCGGTACGAACCCCGTGTCCTCGATACGCTGGCGGAGCTCCGTGGCGCCAATGGGCCCCGCGCCGGCGTGCGCGAGGTCTTCCTGTCCGTGCTGTGTGTGGGCATGGTCTTCGTGGATGACGTCAAGACCACCACCGGGACCCTGCTGGTGGCACGCGGGTTCGAGGTGACGCAAGGCTTTCTGGAACGCGCACGCAATTTCAAAGCGGGAATGGTCAAGGAACCGTTGCGCGTGATCCTCCGCCCAGCCGGTCGCGTCGGCACCGTTACCCAGGCTTAGGCGTGGCTTAGGCGCGCCTGCGCGTCGGTCGCGACCGCGCTGTCGCTACCGACGGCGTCACCGCCAGAGTCCACGGCCAGCGCGCAATGAGCCGGTGATGCATGTGCGACGTAGTTTGTCATACCACGCGTTTAGGGTGTTGTTCATGGAAAGGGGACGCGACACATGGACGACACGAAGCTCACGCACGCACAGGCCAGCCAAGCTGGCAAAGCCAACAAGGACCGCCATCAGGCCATATCGGGGGCGGTGGCGGAAATCGAAAAACAGTTCGGAAAGGGCGCTCTCATGCGCCTGGGTGACAGTGGACCACCTGCCGAAGTTCCGGTGGTTTCGACCGGCTCCCTGGGACTGGACATCGCCCTAGGGACCGGCGGCTTGCCGCGCGGCCGCATCGTGGAGGTGTATGGCCCCGAATCGTCGGGAAAGACCACCCTGGCATTGCACGTCATCGCGCAGGCCCAGAAGGCTGGCGGGACCTGCGCGTTCATCGACGCCGAGCACGCCCTGGACGTGGGCTACGCCCGGAAGCTGGGAGTCCGCACGGACGACCTGCTGGTATCCCAACCCGACTGCGGAGAGCAGGCGCTGGAGATCGTCGACACCCTGGTTCACTGCAACGCCGTCGATGTCATCGTGGTGGACTCGGTGGCAGCGTTGGTGCCGCGCGCCGAGCTGGAAGGGGACATGGGGGACTCACATGTGGGGCTGCACGCGCGGCTGATGAGCCAGGCATTGCGCAAGCTCACGGGAGCCACGTCGCGCGGGCATACCCTGGTGGTGTTCATCAATCAGCTGCGCATGAAGATCGGAGTGATGTTCGGCAGCCCCGAGACCACCACCGGCGGCAACGCCCTGAAGTTCTATGCGTCGGTGCGCCTGGACATCCGCCGCATCGGCGCCCTCAAGGATGGCGATCAGGTGGTCGGCAACCGCACCCGGGTCAAGGTGGTGAAGAACAAGATGGCAGCGCCTTTTCGCGAGGTGGAATTCGACATAGCGTACGGGAACGGCATCTCGGCGCCAGGAGAGATCATCGACCTGGGAGTGGAGGCGGGGCTGATCGAGAAGAGCGGCGCCTGGTTGTCGGTCGGCGGGGAACGCATGGGAAACGGTCGCGATGCCGCCTGTCAGTACCTGTCCAGCCACCCCGAGATCATCAGCCGGCTGCGCGGGGAACTGCTGGTCAGGGCGGGGATCGGCGTCGCGCCAGTGCAAGCGCAGGCGCAATTGGCACCGCTTCAGAAGGAAGACGCAGCGGTAGCGAAGCGGGCGGTGGCGTAACGGACGGTGTCGGGCCGCCGCGCTTCAATGGTTGGCTCCGGGTATGCGGCGGTCAGATTCAGGTGGAGGGAACGCGGGACGATGGGGCATACTGCCGTCGTGCCTCTCCTCAAGGACTTGCGGGTGATTCGCTCCTCGATCGACGGCTACGGTGTGGTGGCCCTGCGCCCCTTTGCGCCGGGAGAGTTGATCGCGGACGTCGATGGGGTGGCCTGGCGCGACGGCGACGGAGTCGATGACCGCTATTCGCTCTGGATCGACGAAGGTGTCTATTTCGACATGGTGGATCAGACACGCTGGATCAACCACTCGTGCGATCCCAATGCGGGACTCGAGACGGGCACCTCCGAGGACGGCGTGGTCTGGGCAAAGATCGTGGCCCTCCGCCAAATCCCGCTCGGGGAGGAGATCAACTACGATTACGCCTTTCCCGCGCACCTGGCCGAGCCCTGTCGATGCGGCACGGCCAAGTGTCGCGGCATGATCATCGATGAGGACGAGGTGGCCTCGGGGGCCACCGAACCCGTGCGCACCAGCGTTCCCTGAGCCCGGTTTGGACCCGGGTTGGGGCTCGGTTTGGACCGAGCAGCGCGTATTGGGTGGGGTGCGCCGGGGTGTCGATACGGGTGAGCGTGTGGGTCTGTCGCCGTGGGTGTGTGGGGTGTTTTGCGGCGGCTCTTACGATCCGGCGGCGATCCGCCGATGCACCGCCCATGGCGAAAGTACGTGTGTTGTCGATGGCGATCGCCGTTGCGTGGTCGATGGGGGCCGGGAACTGGGGCGGACTGTCCCTGAGCCAGGCCGCGGAATCCCCCGAACCGACTGTGGGCGGGCCGGGAGTCGAGGGAGACTACCTGCGGGTGGTACACCAGAAATTGCACCCAGGGTGGGTGGATGGCTACATCCGCGTGTCGCCGTACAAGGTTCTAGGCCCGGCGAACTCTCAGCGGATGACCGAGGTCGCCATCGTCATCAGGTGGGACGGCACCGTGGACAAGGCGGAGATCACCAAGTCTTCAGGGGTCGACGACTTTGATGCGGCGGCGCTGAACGCCGTACTGCTGGCGGCGCCCTTCCCACCGCCGGTGGATGTGATGGCCGATGACGGCCTCGTTCACCTGAAATGGCAATTCGCACGAAACCATCGCCTGTGCTCGGGCGCGGAGATGGCAAGAGTCGACTATCCCCTGCAGCTCGCGCTGCCCGCGCTCGCTTCGCGCGGACAACTGACGGAGGCGATTCGCCGCATGCGCGAGCAGCTTGCCCATGACGGATGGACTCACGACTTCTTGTCTCCCTTTATCAAGCAGTGGCTGGGGCGTTCCAATCTGAACAGCGATCTTGATGCCCGTGCCGCCGCCGCCCTGGCTGGGGCTGGCGACCGAGAGCAAATCAAGGTACTGAAGACGGCCCTGCTGTCGCGCCAAACAGCGTCCGTGGCGGCCCCGGCCCTGGAGCGGGCCGGTGTCGACGTGGCGGATTTGCTGACCAGGTCCTTGGCCACCGTTGGAGAGGATCTGGAGTCGCGGCGCCCGGCGCTCCTCGAGGCCATTCGAGCCACTCCGGGGACGATGGCGCATTGCCCGGCTTGCGTGCAACTGGTGGCGGTGGCCGCGGTTGACCCCCGCCAGCCGGCGCGCACGCGGGTGGAGCTGATACGACTGCTCGGTGGCGTGGAGCATACCGACGGCATCACGCAGGCCCTGGCGCTGGCAGCGAAGGATGGAAACGCCGCCGTGCGGGGCGCGGCGCTGCTTGCGCACATTGCGCCGGGACGGGGACGGCCTGCCGTGATCCGGATGGCGGCGCTGTTGCGCGATCCCGAGCCCGAGATTCGCGCGGCCGCCGCCGCGGGTGTGTTGCGCGCCGGCGGTGACTCGGGGCTGGAACAGCTCTATTTGTTGTCCCGCGATCGAGATGTCCGGCCGCTGGTGGCGGCGGCCGGAGAGTTGGGACGCCTGTCCAGCGAGGCGTCAGCGGATATGCTGCGCCGGCTGCTGAAGCGTCCCGAGCAGGCGGTGCGCGTGGCGGTGGTTGCGGCTCTGGCGAGGCGCGGCGACGCCGCGGCGCGCGCTCTGGTCGACCCGATCCTGCAGGAGGCCCGCAGCAATTCCTCGGAAGATCCGGCCATTCGTCAGCTTGCTCTGAACGGCAGCGCGGCGTTCGAGCTCATGGCGATGAGCACCGACGCGCGGATGGGACTGAGTGTTTACGAAGCTCTGCTGAGCGCGCAGCTTCGTGCCGAGGGAGCGCAGTGGCTGGTAAACAACGTGGAGCGTCTGTCCCCCGAGGAGCGCCTCACCGCCTTCGGCGACTGGATCGCGGAGCCAATCCACCTCGCCAACATTGGCAAGGATACCAAGGCTTCGAAGGTTGCCACCGCGACCCAGCAGTAGCTTGCGGCAGCTGCTAGGGCGGCTCGATCCCCCATACCAGGCCGCAAGCACCGCCAGGGGTGGGGCAATGGTACAGGGTGACGCGATTCCAGTCGGTGAGCGCGGTCTTGGTGGCGTCGAAAGAGTAGTCGTTGGTGCGCACCACACTGGTCCAGTCAGTGTAGTGGAACTGCGTCAGGATGGCGCTGCTGAGCTGCCCCCCGGCGGCCAGCGTCCCGGCCGCGGCCTTGAACGTGATCTCCACATAGTGGGTGGCGCCCGTGCGCGGCGGTGTCACCGCCACGATCTGCCGCGTGGTCGTGTCCGAACAATAGACCGGCGGGTAGAAGCAATCGGGCGGCGTCACCGGGGTGCGGGCGTCGGCGTTGAACCAGTAGCGCAACTTCAGCTGTGACAGCGGCACGGCCGTTGTGCCGACGCTCACGATGTTGAACGACTGCGAGGAGGCGTTGACGTCGGATGCCTGGTTGGTGTTCCGATACTGGGCCTTCCAGCAGGTCAGGCAGCCGGCAGCGGCGCATTTCAGAGCTACGCAGCTGGCGCTGGCACAGTCAGAGCCAGCCA
>JBDSME010000596.1:0-3509 GCA_039916065.1 Polyangia bacterium | reverse complement strand
GGGGCGCTCCGGGACCAGCACGTACACGCTCAAGGGCGGCGGCCCCGAGACGTGGCGTCTGTCGTTTTCGACCATCGGCATGCGCTACCTTCAGGTCGGGGGCGCTTCGCGGACGGCCAGCGACACCGTGCCGACCATCATGGACGCGAAGGCGTACGTGACGTACACGGGATCGACCAGCGTCGGCACGTTCATGGCGTCGGACACCCGCTACACCAAGATTCACGATCTGGCTCAGCGGACGATACAGAGCAACATGACCAGCATTCACACCGACGGTCCGAACTACGAGAAGCTCGGCTGGCAGGAGGTGGTCTGGACGACCCTGACCTCAGCGGCGTATCAGCAGGATATACACGACCTCTACTCCAAGATCATGCACGACCTTCGAGAAGGCCAGCGAACGAACGGTCTGTGTCCCGCCATCTCGCCCAACTATTTCTACACCAAGAGCTCGGGTTCCCACGGCTCATACGACGACACGCCCGCCTGGGGCGGATCAGCCATCCAGGGCCCTTGGCAGCTTTACAACATCTATGGGGATACACGCGTCCTCCAGGACAACTACGCGATGATGAAGACGTACCTGGCCTATCTGAAGACCAAGGAGTCGGGCGGCCTGGTCACGTATGGGCTCGGCGACTGGATGGCCCCCGGGGGCACCGCCCCAGCCAACATCGAGGGCGGGGTTTACGTTGCTGACACCCGCGTCATGCGCGACGTTGCCATGGTGCTGGGAAACACAGCGGACGCGACGCTCTACGCGAGCGAGTTCACGCGCGTGCAGACCGCTTACAACAACGCCCACTTCGACAGCGCCAACAATCGGTACACGCCGGTCAGCCAGGGCAACATCGCGCTGCCGCTCGAGCTCGGGATCGTTCCCGAGGGCAAGGAGGCGGCGGTGGCGGCGGCGTTGGTGAAGGACATCGGCGCGCCGATGGAGAAGACCAACTCTGGGGGGTTCGGGGCGGTTCAGGCCAACCACGTGACGACGGGCGACATCTCAACCACCTTCCTCTGGCGTGCGCTCGGCAACTACAACCAGGCGGACCTGGTACAGACGATGATCATGCAGACGTCCTTGCCGAGCTATCTCAGCATGATTAACGCCGGGGAGACCACGGTCACCGAGAACTGGAACATCCCCTCCACGCGGTCCCACAACCACGACATGTACGCAGGTATCTTGGAGTGGCTCTATCGCTCGCTGGGCGGCATCGCCAGCACCAAACCCGGCTTCGCAGAGCTCCAGCTCAAGCCCGGGATGCCGGCGGGGCTGGCGAGCGTTACGGTGTCTTACAATTCGGTGCGTGGGCCGATAACGTCGGCATGGAACCGCGCCACGGGTATGGTCCAGTGGAAGGTGAGCGTGCCCGTCAACGTCACCGCCAAGGTGTACTTGCCGACGTTCGGGACGGCCGCCGCAGGGGTGACTGTCACCGAGGGCGGTACGGCGATCTTCAAGAATGGTGCCGCGTCGGGGACGGTGCCCGGCGTGAAGTTCGATCGGGTCGAAGGGGTCAGCCCCGATTCCTTCGTCGTGTTCGCCGTCGGCTCGGGCACGTACCAGTTCGCCTGGAACGCGCAATAGCTTGGGCGGCTGCAAGGCCAAGCCAAGGAGCGATGACTCTCGGAGGGGCGACTGTTCGTAGAGCTGTCGAGCCGTCCTCCCACCGGGGTGTCGCTGGCAGCCTGTCCCCGTAAACGGGCAGGCTGCATGCCGGGACCTGTACGCCCTACCTCCCCCACTTCGCGAGCTTCGGTCGCCACCCCTGGTAAACAGGCCCATTTGCCCCTAGGTTTGGACCTGCTTGACCATGGAAACAACGGCGACAACAGCACCCACCGCGCACGGTCTCCTCCGCCGCAACCGCGGCAAGCTTCTCATCTTCGGGTTCCTGGTGGCGGTGGCCCTGGTGATGGGGAGCTGGACTGCAGTGACCCTGGCGTTCAGTTACTCCAAGGGCGACCGGGTCGGTTACGTGCAGAAGTTTTCGCGGCGCGGCTGGATCTGCCGCACCTGGGAAGGAGAGCTGGCCATGTCCCCGGTGCCAGGATCCCAGCCGCAGATCTTCCAGTTCACCGTTCGTGATGACGAGCTCGCCCAGCGGATCACCGCCGCGGAAGGCAAGAAGGTGGCGCTGCACTACGAGGAGAAGCGCGGCCTTCCCAGTTCGTGCTTCGGCGAAACAGGTTACTTCGTGGTCGAGTTCCGTCTGCTCGGTCACTGACGGCCACCATGCGCGTGGACGCCATCCTGTACGCGCGGGCCCAGATGGGCCTGTCGCTGGCGTTCCACATCGTCTTCGCGGCGGCGGGCGTGGCCCTGCCTCTGTTGATGGTCATCGCCGATGCGCTCTGGATGCGCACCCGCCATCCCGCTTACCGGGAGCTGTCGGAACGGCTGGCCAAGGGTACCGGCGTCCTGTTTGCGGTAGGTGCGGTGTCGGGCACGGTGCTGTCGTTCGAGCTGGGGCTGCTGTGGCCGATGTTCATGGAGCGGTTCGGCGCGCTGATCGGTCTGCCGTTCGCGCTTGAAGGTTTTGCCTTCTTCACCGAGGCCATCTTCCTGGGTATCTACCTGTACGGACGGGGCCGGGTCAGCGAGCGGTTTCACCTGTTCGCCGGCATCATGGTGGCGGTCAGCGGAGCGGCGTCGGCCTTCTTCGTGACGCTGGTGAACGCCTTCATGAATGGCCCGGCCGAAACGGTCGCCAGGATGATGGGGGCGGGCGTTGATTCGATCGCGCCAGTTGCGGCGATGTGGAGCCCATCGTGGCGGACGCAGACGGTGCATGTGTTGCTGGCGTCCTACGAGGCGACCGCCTTCGCCATGGCCGGCATCCACGCGGCGCTGCTGCTGCGCGATCCGCGGCGGGAGTTGCACCGCAAGGCTCTGGCCATCGCGCTGGCGGTGGCGGCGGTGGCGGCGCTGGCACAGCCGCTGTCGGGCGATCGGTCCGCCAAGCACATTGCCGTCGCCCAACCGCTGAAGCTGGCCGCGGCGGAGGCCCACTTCCAGACGACGGGGGCGGCGCCACTGCACCTGGGCGGCTGGCCCGACCTCGACCGCCATCGGGTGAGCGGGGCGCTGGAAATTCCCGGGGGCCTGTCTTTCCTGGCGTTTGGCGACACCACCGCGCCGGTCCGTGGCCTGCTGGAATTTCCGCGCGATGAATGGCCTCCGGTGGCCCGGGTGCATCTTGCTTTTCAGGTGATGGTGGGCGCCGGCTCAACTCTGGCTGCGCTGGCGGTGCTGGCGGCGGCGCTGGCCATCCGGCGGCGGAGGTTGCCCGACGGACGGAAGTTCTTGCTGGCAGTGGTAGTGGCGTCGCCGCTCGGATTCGTGGCGCTGGAGGCAGGATGGCTGGTCACCGAATGGGGGCGGCAGCCCTGGGTGGTGCGCGGTCTGATGCGCACGGCAGAGGCCGTCGGCCCCGCCACCCACGGCGGGTGGCCGTTCTGGACCTTCTCCTTGATCTACCTGTTTCTCGGCGCGGCGGTGG
>JBDSME010000595.1:0-3547 GCA_039916065.1 Polyangia bacterium | reverse complement strand
TCTGGCTTATCGATGCCCAGGCCGAAGGCGTTGGTCGCCAGCATCACCACCTTGCGGCCCGACTGCATGAACGACGCCTGCGCCTTTTCGCGCTCGTCGCCCGTCATCTTGCCGTTGTACCGCTCCACCGGGATCTTGCCGTGGCGCAACGCCACGTACAGATCGTCGACGGCGCGCACCGTCGCGCAGTAAACAATGCCGGGACGCCGCAGCCGCGAGATCAGCTTGCCGAGCTGCCGGAGCTTGTCCGCCTCACCCGCCACCTTGCGTACGTCGAAGGCCAGGTTTGGCCGATGAAACGACACGCGGCACACCTTGGCGTCGCGCATGCCCAGCTGGACCAGCACGTCGTCGGAGATGGCCGGGGTGGCCGTCGCGGTCAGCGCCAGGATGGGTGGGCGGCCCAGTACGTTGGCGGCGCGCCGCAGGCCCAGGTAGGACGGACGAAAGTCGTGGCCCCACTGAGAGACGCAGTGGGCCTCGTCGACGGCGAACAGCGAAAACTTCACGCCCTCAAGCGCCGCCTGCACCGTCGGCGAGCCGATGGATTCTGGCGTGATGATGACCAGCTTGATCTTGCCTTCGCGCACGGCCTCCAGGTCGGCGGCGCGCTCCTTGGCAGTGCGTGTGGAATCGATGCGCGCCACCGGCACGCCGGCGGCAACCAGCTTGCTGACCTGATCCTCGATCAAAGCCAGCAGCGGAGACACCACGATGGTCGGTCCTGGCAACACCAGGGCCGGGAGCTGATAGGTCAGCGACTTGCCGCTGCCGGTCGGCATGACCGCCAGGGTGTCACGTCCCGCCAGCACCGATTCGATGATCTCGGCCTGACCGGCGCGCAGGCCGCGCAACTTGAAAACGTCGCGCAGCTTTTCCAGCGCCCCCTGCAACGCGGGTGACGGCGGCTCGGTCGGTTCCGCGTTGGCGTAGATGACGTTCATCGCGCTCGCGGAGGGCGGGTCCATCTGCGCCGCGCGTCGCCTGGGCGCAACAATCTCGTCATCGGCAGAGCGACGAATGACCACGGTGGGTATGCCGTCGTCGGGGTCCGCGACCGTGTCTCCCGGATGGTTGCCGTAACCGTCAAGTCCAGAAGACGAGGAACTCAACTGAGAAACATCAGCTTCGTCTCCCTGCGCGTCGGAACCAGCTTCGGACTCGGAATTTGACGACGATGACGATAAGGAAACACCGGGCTCAGCATCGGCCGGGGCCGGCGAGCCTTTCGAAACATCTTGGGAACTCAGGCTAAACTCCTATACCTAAGACGGCGCCCGCCAGGGGCATCGACCATCCGACGCCAGCGCGCCCGCCGCAACCTCGACCTCAACCGCTACCTCCAACCATCCTGCACTCAACCGCATTCCACGTTGCCCGTATCCTTCGGGGGCCGCGTACTGCGAAGCCCGCAACCCCGATCGCCGGTGCGGCACGTGGCCGCAAAGCACAGGCGATATTTGGAAAGTACCATAGGGTTTTCGCGAGCGCCAGGGATAGTTCGGAAAGTGACTAAATTAGTTCATGTCTCTGAATCTCTTCGCGAATTGTGCCCGGATACGGCCGACCCGCTCACGGAATTCCATGGCTCTCATGGCGATTGGCTTTCTGCTTACCGAGCGGGCAGGTTGATCCAGAAATACTTCGCGCGGGCCTGTTCCTGGCGCGGACGCGCGGCGGGCGCGGGACCCTGCTCGCGCATGGCACGCCCGTTGCGAATCATGCTCCCGTGCCGCCTCTTTCTGTCCTGAATCCGGACGCGCGCCCGCGTGAACGGCTGGTCGCCCACGGACCACGGTTGCTATCCGATGCAGAGCTGCTGGCCATCGTCCTGGGGGCGGGTACGCCGGGGCTGAGCGCCACGGACGTCGCCCAGGCGCTCCTGGCGCGCGGGGGCGGCCTGGGCGGTCTGGCGCGCTCCTCGCTGGACGAGCTGCGCGACCAGCTCGGCGTGGGGGTAGCCCGCGCCACCGCGGTCCTCGCGGCACTGGAGCTCGGCCGCCGGTCGGTTGGCGAGCGTCCGGCACGCGGACGCCGCATCGCCTCGGCAGCCGAGGTCTGGACACACCTGCGGGCGCGGCTGTCGACCTGCGCCGTCGAGGAGTTCTGGGCGCTGGCGCTCGACGTCCGCCACCGGATTCTTTGGGAAGCTTGCCTGGCCCGCGGCTCATTGACGGGCGTGGAGGTGCATCCGCGCGACGTGTTCCGTCCCCTGATTCGCGGGGGCGCCGCGGCGGTCATTTTCTGCCACAACCATCCTTCGGGCGACCCTTCGCCTTCGCGCCAGGATCTGGACCTCACCACGCGGCTGCGCGACGTCGGCGACCTGTGCGGCATCGCCGTGCTGGATCATGTGGTGGTCGGCGCCGATGGCTACACCAGTTTGGCGCAGGATTACTGGACGGCGGGAAGGGACCCCTTACAATCGGTTCGATGAAATTGGGACGCCTGGCCGCGCTGGCGGCCGTGGCGGCGCTGCTGGTGTCAGTACCGGTCGGGGCGCGCGCCTTTCCGGACTACGTGGGATCGCGTGCCCTGGGAATGGGAGGCGCCGGACGCGCGGACGCCCGTGGTGGCGAGGGTCCCCTGCTGAACCCGGCCGGCATGTCGTTGATGCGCCTCTACACCATCGACGGCGGCTACCAGTACATCAACCGCGGGGGTGGCCACCTCGCGCACGCGTCGGTGGTGGATTCGACGTCGGGATTCAACCTGGCGGGGGCCCTGTTCTACACCTACCGAAGCCTGGACGTGCCGGGGGGCGGCACTGTGACCGGACACGAGCCGGGGGTGTCGCTCTCGTTCCCGTTCGGGGATCGCGTCTTGCTGGGATTCAGCGGCAAGTACCTTCACGTGGCCGGCGAGCCCGCGGAAGCCGATGGCCGCAGTAACCACTCCGGCTTCACCGCGGACGTGGGACTGATTGTCCGCGCGGGTGCCATGCTGACCGTGGGAGCAACCGTCTACAACCTGCACGACCTGTCCACGGTCCACGCGCCCGTGGCGCTTGGCTACGGGATCGCATTTTATCCCATCCCCGATTTCGTGATCCTCGTCGATGGTTTGCATGACTTCACCTCTGCCCGGCGGCCGGCACCCGAACCGTCGGGGGGGACGACCACCTCGGTGGGCGGCGGTGCGGAATTCACCCTGCAGCGACGGGTGGTGTTTCGCGCCGGCGGCGGTAGCGACGGCCGCACGGAGCACGGCTACGTCACCGCCGGGATCGCCGCTATTTCGGAGCTGGGGGCGGTGGACGCGGGTTTTCGTCAAGACGTGTCGGGCGACCTCAAGGCGACGGTCGTCGCCGTGGGATTGCGACTGTTCATTCCCCAACCCTGAGGCGCACCGGGCATCTGGGCATCGGGCCTCTGGGGCGTTTGTCGCCGCCGTTGCTAGACTGACGCCCTCTGCATGGCATTTCCTCACCCTCCCGGGAACTTTCGCCCGTCTCGACTGTCTGAAGAAGGGTGGAGGCCACACTCGGTCTGCGGCGCCGGTTCCCGGCCAGGGCAGAAGGGCGAGCGGCGGCCAGCGGCCGGGGGCG
>JBDSME010000594.1:0-3308 GCA_039916065.1 Polyangia bacterium | reverse complement strand
TGGCGTCCATCTATTCGGCGCGGCCGCGCCCGGGGGCGCCGGTGTCCACGCCCGTGACGTGGGACGAGGTGGAGGACGGCGTGGCGATCGACGACTTTCGCGTCGACAACGTACCGGCCCGCCTGGCGGCGCGCGGCGACCTCTGGGCGCCGGTTCTGGCGCCACGGGGCCGCTTCCGACTGGAGAGCCTGTTCACGTAACCCGGGGATGGGGCCCGGCTAGCCGCGATGCCAGCGCGGCAGTTGGTGCCCGTGTGGCGGCATGAAGACCGCCACGGCGAACAGGATGAGCGAGGTCAGGAAGGCCAGGTTCGCGATTCCGGCCGCGCCCACCACCGCCCCTGCGAACCCCAGCGTCAACGTCACCACGCCGACCAACAGGAACACAAACCCCAGCACAAGATAGACAGTAAGATAGATCATCTCGCCCCTCCGCGTTTTCATGATGCATCCCCCGTGCCTCTCGAACCGGTCTTTTGGGCCCGCGCTCTTGACGAATACCTGCAAGAACGTTCAGCATCCGTGAGGTGAAGTTCGTTCACGCCGCTGACCTGCACCTGGACAGCCCGCTGCGTGGCCTGGAGAGGTACGACGGCGCGCCGGTGGAACGCATGCGCGGGGCGACGCGACGTGCCTTCGAGAACCTGATTGAACTCTGCCTGGCCGAGGATGTCGCGTTCCTCCTGCTGGCCGGGGACATATTTGACGGCGACTGGAAGGACTACGGCACCGGGCTCTTCTTCATCGCGCAACTCGCGCGCCTGGGGCAGGCGGGGATCCCCACCTATCTGGTGCGAGGCAACCACGACGCCGCCAGTCAGATCACCAGGTACCTTCCGCTGCCGGCCCACGTTCACGAGCTGGGCTCCCGCCAGGCCGAGACCAAGGTCCTGGAGACGCCGCGGGGAGCTGTGGCGATTCATGGACAGAGCTTTGCCACCCGCGCCGTGACCGACGATCTGGCCGTCGATTATCCGCTGCCGGTGCGTGGCCTGTTCAATATCGGGCTGCTGCACACCTGCCTGGAGGGCAGGGTGGGTCACGAGCCCTACGCCCCCTGTTCCGTGGCCGGGTTGACGGCCAAGGGGTACGACTACTGGGCGCTGGGGCACGTGCATGCGCGCGAGGTGCTGGCGCGCGATCCCTGGATCGTTTTTCCTGGAAATTTGCAGGGGCGGCACGCCGGGGAAACGGGCCCGAAAGGGGCCACTCTGGTGGCCGTCCAGGACGGACGCGTGACGGCGGTGGAGGCGCGCGCCCTGGACGTGGTGCGTTGGGTGGGCTGTGAAGTGGACGCCAGCGATTGCGGCTCGGCCGAGGACGCCATCGATGCGGCGCGCGCCGCGCTGGGTAGCGCCTTCGCGCGGGGGGACGGCCGACTGGTGGCGGCGCCCGTGACGTTGCGGGCAGGTGCCGCTGTTCACCAGGCGTTGGTGGCGGATGCGGAACACTGGAAGCAGCAACTGCGCGCCGTCGCCATGGATGTTGCGGGCGACGGCTTGTGGGTGGAGCGCGTCCGTTTCAAGACAGCTGACGAACGACAACAGGGTGTCGCCCCGGCGGACGCCGCGCCGGGCAACGGCAAGCGAGGCGCCGCTGCGGGATCGGTCCCCGGTGATGAAGACGCGGTTGTTCAGTTTGTCACCGCGCTGCGCAGTTTGCGCGGAGACGACGCCGAGCTGGCGAAACTGTCAGATGAATTCTTGGAACTGAAACGCAAGCTGCCGAGCGAGGTGCGAGAGGGCAACGGCGACGAGGCTTTGCGCCTGGACGATGCGGACACGATGCGTCGCTTGCTGGACGAGGTGGAATCGCTGGTGGTGGGACGGCTCGCTGGCCGTCACGGAGACACCCCCTGAAGATCCGTTCGCTAAACCTGACGGCGTTTGGGCCGTTCACCGGGCGCGAGCTGGTGTTCGTGGGCGACGGCATCCCCAGCGGCGCGCTGCACGTGGTGTACGGCGCCAACGAGGCTGGCAAGAGCACGGCCTTGCGGGCGGTGTCCGGGTTGCTGTTCGGTATTGGAACCCATACCACCGACGCCTTCTTGCACCAGATGACCGATCTGCGCCTGGGTGCGGTGCTGGAGGCGACCGATGGCAGCGTGATGCAGGTGGTCCGCCGCAAAGGGAAGAAGAACACACTGCTGGATCCGGCGGGCAACGTCCTTGACGAGGGAGTGCTGCGGCGGCTGTGCGGCAGCGCCACGGAGTCGACCTTCCGGGCTCTGTTCGGCCTGGACCACGTCAGCCTGCGCGAAGGCGCCGAAGCCTTGCTGGCCGGTCAGGGGGACGTGGGGGAGAGCCTGTTCGAGGCGGCGCTGGGGGGCGGGGGGCGCGGCATTCACCGCGTCCTGCAGGACCTGGAGGCGGAAGCGGACGCGCTGTTCACCCCGAAGGCGCACAAGCGGAAGCTGAACGAAGCAATCAACTCGTATCAGGAGGCCCGGGCGGCCGTCCGCATGAAGGCGCGTTCGGGTGAGGCCTGGATGAAGCAGAAGCGCGGCCTCGACGAGGCCAAGGTCGAGCACCAGCGGCTGGCCGAGTTGTTGCGCGCGCGCCGTCGTGAGCTGCACCGGCTGGAGAGGGCGCGGCGTCTGCTGCCGCTCGGGGCGCGACGTGACCGCCTGCTGCAGCGGATCTCGGCGCTGGGCGAGGTGATGTTACTGCCGGCGGACGCGGGGCGCGCGCGAGAGGCGGCACTGGCCGATCGACAGCAGGCCGCGGCCGAACTGGCCCGCCTGGAAGCGGAGATCGCGGAGATCACGGCGCGTCGGGACGGCTTGTCCGCGCCGGCGTGGCTGGACGATCCCGCTGTGGCGCGGCTGGCCGACCTGCCCGATCGGCTGGGTGCCCACCGCAAGGCGGTGGAGGATCGCCCGCGGTTGGTGTCCGTGCTGGCCAGTTACCAGGAGCAGGCGGAGCGGCTGGCGGCCGAGGTGCGCGGCAAGGACCACGGGCGGCCTGCGCGGGGAGCTGACACGGATGGTGCCGTATCCCGCGAGCGGGAGGGTCGGGTGATAGCCCTGGGAGCCGCGGAGCGGGCGCGCGTTCGCGGGCTGGCACATCTGGAGGCGGCGCTGTTGCAACGGCAGCAGCAGGCGCGCCGCGCGCGAGAGGATCTGGAACAGAGAGCGCGGGTGCGCGCCGATGAGCTGGCGAGACTGCCGCCCGACGCCGACAGCGGACCCTTGCGACGCGTGCTCCGTCGGGTGGAACGGGAGGGGGATCTCGAGGGGCGCCGCCAGACGGCGGTGGAAGAGCAGCAGAGGCTGGAACGCGAGCTGCACCGGTCCATCCTGACCCTCGG
>JBDSME010000593.1:0-5840 GCA_039916065.1 Polyangia bacterium | reverse complement strand
CGACCTGACCGCTCTCCGCGGTGGAATCGGCGCTCAGCCCGTGCGTGATCAGATAGAGATATCCTTCGTACTCGTCAATCTTGGGGTGGGTGCGTGACTCGAAACAGTCCTCGATGGCCAGGGGGTGGAAATGGAAGGTGTCGCGCAGCAGGCACAGCTCTTCCTGACCGATCGGCGGCGTCAGGTCTACCCAGACGAAGGTCCCCGCCTCCTTCAGCAGGGCAGGCAGTCGGTCCAACGGCGCGTCGGCGACCAGCTCATCGGAACCCCGGGTGGCGATGATGCGTATCACCCCGCCAAAATAACGTCTCCGGCGCGGCGTCGCCAATGCCGCCGGGGCGGCCTTCCGTTCCGGTCCCCTCGCCCCGAAGGGGAGAGGGTTAGGGTGAGGGGACCCCTGTTTTCCGCAGGCATTGGGCCTTGCCGCTCGCAAGGCTCGCCCTCACAGATGCTCTCCCGGCAAACGGGAGAGGGTTCATCGGAGACTCAAGGCGAAGGGCGCCTACTTCTTCTTCAGGTCGTCTACCTTGACCAGCAGCCGATCCGCCGCCCACTTGGCGACCAGGTAGACATCGGGAGACCCGCCCGACTGCACGACGTAGTTGACCTTGTCCTTGGTCTCGTCGCCAATCTTCAGGTTGCAGGTGGCCTTCTTGTCCTTGCTGTGGGCGAAGATGACCGCCTGTGGCTTTGCCAGGCCGTGCTCCTTGGCGTTCTGGTCCTCGGCGAAACCGACGGCCTTCCAGTCCTTGAACGCCGCGGCGATGGGGCTGACCTTGGTGGTGTCGAGGGTGATTCCCGCGGGCTTGGTGACCTTCCATTCATTCTTCTTGGGGTCCCGCGCCAGGGCATAGGAATCTGAGCCGTGCGTGACCGTCACGTCACCGACATCGGCTTCGGCAATGTCGCACAGCGACTTGTCGCGAAAATCGATGGGACGCTTGTCCACCCGGTCGATGTTGTAGCGCTTGACCAGGAAGATCTGGGGTGAATCGGCGGTCTTCAGGTAGTAGTCGTCGTCACCCTTCTTGCTGCCGATCAGCACGGTGACGTGCTTGCCACCTTTCAGGAATACCGTGACGGTGGTGCTCGGGTCGGCCAGGCCCGTCTGCTCGGGCTTGGCGCCGTCGGCGAAATCGTTCGTGACCAGGGAGGCGAGGGCCGAGGCGATGCCGGTGGGAATGGCATTGTCGAGCTTGGGGATGGGCAGGCTCGATTCCACCACGCTCCACTTGTCGTTGCCGTCGTTCTTGACCACCACCCGGGACCCACCGCGGCCCTTGACCTCCACCTTCTCGGCGTCACCAGGGGTGAATTTGGTGATGGTCTTGTCACGCCAGTTGGCTGTGTCGCGATCGAAGTTGTAGCGGAACGATCCCAGGCCGGTCCAGACCTCGTCCTTGCCGGGGAGTCGCACCAGGGTGTTCCCCCCCACGCTCTTTCCGATCAAAAACTCGCTCACCACCTGGTCGCCCTTCTTCACGGCCACCTTCAGCGCCTTGGCATCATCCAGTTCGAACTCGGCGTGCTTGGCCTTCTGGTCCGAGACCACATCCCCGAAATCCAGCTTCTCCACCGCCTCGAAGGCCTGCTTGGCGACGTTCTCGTCGGCCGGATACTGCACCGGCGTCACCACTTTGAACTTGTCGCCGTCCTTCTTGATGGTGGTGGTGGCGCCCGCCTTGGTGACCGCCAGGCTATCGAACGAACCGACGGCGATCTTGGGCAAGGGGCGGGGACGTTCGCCCACCCGCTGCCCTTTCTCTGGCTGCCGCAAAACCACCACGGCGACGACGATCAACACTGCAAGCACTATGAGAGCGGTCAGATTCTTCCGGTTCATGGGTCCTTGTCCTGGTGTGGTCAGGAGTCGCGATGGGGACGAATTGGGTGGGCGGGCTTTGAGCCTGCTCAATCAGAGCTTCTGGGACTGTCGCCGCGAACGGCGCACGCGCCAGCGCAGGATTCCGAAGGCGCAGAAGGCCAGCGGGACGCCCAGCACGTTGAACATCTTCAAGGTGGTCACCTTTTGATCGGCCTCCAGCTGAATCGGCCGCGCCGTAACGGTCTTTGCGCGAACCGGCGTGAGCGCCTCGTCCTCGAGCGTCCAGCCTAGCGCATTCAACAAGAACTGTGCGCCGTTGCCGTAGATGGGGAGGAAGCGATTCATGGGGAAGTATTCATCCGACGCGAAATCGGAATCACCCACCACCACCAGACGAACCCGCTTCTTCGACTCCCCGGGCGCGCTGCCGGGGGGGAGAGACATTCCGGGCGCGGGCGCGGTCGCCGGCGCGAAGGCGCTCTTCAAAGGTCCCTCGTAGGCGTATCCCAGGGCGAAAGGACCTTTGTCCTTTGATTCTTCCAGAGGCGCACCGGGGGTGAAGAAGAAAAAACCCGAGGCCTTCCAGCTGGACTTCGACGACTGGGCCAGCTTCCACAGGCGTCCCTGCGCCGGCTTGCCGCTGGCCAGTGGTCCCACCAGCGACACGCTGCTGGCGTACGGGAAGATGATGGCGTTGATGCCCGCCAACAACGAGAAATCCTTGTCCGGCACCTTTGGCATTTCAACACCCACGAACATGGGTGCGTTGGCCAACATACGGCGACCGTTGACCTCCACCGGACCCGGCGCGTTCTGGCGGTCCAGCACGAAGTCCTGTCCCACGGCGAAACCGTAACCCTTCAACAGGTCGCCCAGCCCGCTGTCATTGGCCTGACCCACCTTGGGTCCACCCCCTTGCATCTGCTGCATGGGGTTGCCCTGATTGGGCGAGCTCATCACCATGCCATCAACCAGGAAGATCACCCCTTTGCCCTTCATCAGGAAGGAATCGATCTCCTTGCGGCCCTTCTCATCAAAGGCCTGCTTCGGTCCACCCACCAGCAGGGCGTCCACGTCGTCGGCAATGGCGGTGGTGGACGGGTTGACCGTGGTGGTCTCGAATTCCTGAGAGAGTACATGCTGCAGAGTCTGGAACCCCTGGTTCAGATCCAGCTCGCCGTGGCCGGTGGTCAAGGCCAGCTTGCGTTTGCGCTGGGTCATTCGCTTGATCAACGAGGACACCTGATACTCCAGCCCTTCGGCGCCGACGATCTCGCCGATGGCCTCGTTCTGCCCGTTGTACTGCAGGCACATGCCCAGATAGTAAGCGCCCACCTCGAACTTCGTGTCCTCCAGCTTCTGCACTTGCAGCTTGCGGACGCCGCAGGTCCCGGCTTCTTCCTCCACCTTCTTGTCGCTGGCGGGATCGGCGGCCTCGAACCGCAGCTTGCCCTTTGAATTGGAACGGTACTCGTCCAGCAAGTCGCGCACGTAGCGAGAGGTGGACTTCATCTCCGGCGGCAGGCCCTCGGACACGTACAGCTTCACCGTCATGTAGTCGGGAAGGTTGCGCACGATGTCCTTGGACGCCGGCGACAGGGTGTAGACGCGGGCGTCCGTGAGATCGAGCCGTCCAAACACCCGGGTACCGATGAGATTGATGGCGACGACGATGCCGAGGACCATCAGCAGATAGATGGCGGCGTTCGAGGCGTTGACTCTCTTTTTCTTGTCCATGCTCATGGTTATTTCCACTTCCGCGATTCGAGCGAGGTGGTGGCCAGCAGCAGGCTCACCACGATGACGGACAGGTAGTAAACGACGTCACGCGAGTCGATGACGCCGCGGGAGACGTTCTCGAAGTGGGTGTCGGTACTGAGAAACGATACGATCGGCTTGAAGGTGTCGGGGATGAACGGCAAGACCTTGCCGAACAGGAACAGCGCAAAACAGATGCCGAAGGCGATGATCAGCGAGACCACCTGGTTCCGGGTGAACGACGAAGCCATCACGCCGATGGCGATGTACGAGCCACCCATCAGCAACAGTCCCACGTAGCCGGCCACCGCTGGACCCTTGTCCAGGGGCCCCAGCTGGGCCACGGTGATGGCGAACACCATGGTCAGCGCCAGGGTGGTGCACAGCAGCGCCATCGCCGCCAGCCACTTGCCCAGCACCACCTCCCAGTCACGTACGGGCATGGTGATGAGCAGCTCGATGGTCCCGGAGCCCTTCTCCTCGGCCAGCAACCGCATGGTCACCGCGGGAGCGAAGAAGCAGAACATCAGCGGCGCCAGGCTGAAGAAGCTGCGCATGTCCGCCTGCTTCTCCACGAACAGGTTGTTGAAGAAGAAGAATCCGAACACGATGGTGAACACCGTCACCACGATGTAGGCCACGGGCGAATTGAAGTAAGTGCGGATCTCGCGCTTGGAGATCACCAGTGCGGGATTCATGGGCGGGCCTCCTCCGGGCGGTCGTCATCTCGGGTGGTCAAGTTGCGGAAGACCTCTTCCAGGCTGACCGATTCGCGCACCAGCTCCAGCAAGGGCCAGTGGTTGTCCACGGCGGCGCGGAAGATATGGCGCCGTAGGTCGGCGGTGCCACCTCCGTCCAGCGCGAAGGCGAGCGCCCCCGCCTCGGTGGCGATGGTCTGGCAGTTGGCCACGCCACTGATGGTGGCCAGCTTTTCGCGAATGGCCTCCTTGGGGACGCCGTTGGATTCCACCACCAACCGATAGCGGCTCCCCTTCTCCCGGGCGCGCAGGGCCTCTGGCGTGTCGTCAGCCACCAGCTTGCCGCCGCTGATGATGAGGATACGGGTACAGGTCGCCTGGACCTCGGGGAGGATGTGGGTGGAGAGAATGACCGTCTTTTCCTGCCCCAGCTCCTTGATGAGCCGACGGATTTCCACGATCTGGTTGGGGTCGAGGCCGCTGGTGGGCTCGTCCAGGACCAGGATGTCTGGATCGTGCAGGATGGCCTGGGCCAGGCCCAGCCGCTGTCGAAACCCCTTGGACAGCTCGCCCACCAGCTTGCCGGCCACGTCGGTGAGGCCGCACCGGCCCCCCACCTCCTTGATACGGGCGGGGCTCTTGCTGGGGTCCATCTGCCGCATCTCGGCGGCGAACTGCAGGTACTCGAGGACGGTCATGTCGCGATAAAGCGGCGTGTCTTCCGGCAGGTAGCCAAGGCGCTTGCGCACCGCCAGGGAATCCTCGTAGACGTCGTGGCCCGCCACCGTGGCCCGCCCGGAGGTGGGTGCCAGGTAACAGGTGAGCATCTTCATGGTGGTGGACTTGCCGGCGCCGTTGGGCCCCAGAAAGCCGAGAACCTCGCCCTTGCGCACGTTGAACGTGACCTTGTCGACGGCCCGAAAAGGGCCATAGTCCTTGGTCAAGCTCTCGACGCGAATCATCAGGTCCGACATCGTTCCCTCATTTGGTCATTGGTGACGTGTCCCGGTGCGCAATGCGGATTGCGGAGTTGCGACCGGTAACCGTGCCTGGATCTGGAATATTCCCGCCCCACTTCTTCCCAAATGGTCGCGGTGTCCGTCGGGCTAACTACGCTGGGGCACTGGTGGTGTCAATAGCGGGAAAACCTGAACACGGGACTAACGCGCCTTCGGCGCTCGCGGGAGGGGTAAGCCCTCCCGCGGGCCCACCCGCAACCCGTCATCCCGGCCTCGCTCGGCGCTTGGCTCGCCGCTGCGGTCGCCTGAAAACTTGCTTCATTCGTCAACATTCTGACCGGGTAAGGCGCCTATTCCGCTGGCTTCCCGGGAGCGCCGAGAACCGTGGCGACCGCCGCGTGCAGAGCCTGCGGCCAAATGGGCTTCTCCAGCCGGACGTTGGGGATCTGCTCCAGAAACTCGACCGCCTCGGTGGTGTAGGCGCCGCCGGTGATGAAGACCAGTCGGTCCAGCATCTCGGGGGCGTCGCGTTCCAGGCGCCGATACAGGTCGATGCCGCTGAAACGCGGCATCATCACGTCACAAAAAATGACATCGAAC
>JBDSME010000592.1:0-3085 GCA_039916065.1 Polyangia bacterium | reverse complement strand
TACCGCGACAGGATTCCACCCCCGCCGACGGAAGCTGGCTCTTCAGTCTCAAGGACGATCCCGCCCTGTCGTTGCCCACGCGCAAGCCTGCCGCCGGGCGCCTGTGGGACGCGCTGGCGGTGCTTTTACGGCTCTGTCCTGCCCTGTCCTATCTTCACGCGCGCGGCGTGGTGCACGGCGATCTCAAGCCCGCCAACGTGCTGCTGGGCACCGACGGGCGCGTCACCTTGCTCGATTTCGGACTGGCACAGGGCCCGCGGCGGCACGGAGCCGCCGAGGCGGCGAACGTGCGCATGGGAACGATGGAATACGCCGCGCCTGAGCTGATCTGCGGAGAGCGGCTGGACCAGACGACCGACATCTATTCGCTCGGGTGCATGCTGTACGAGCTGGTGACGGGACGCATCCCCTTCGATGGCACATCCCCCCTGGAGATCGCCCAGAAACACCTGGAGGCGGACGCCCTTGCTCCTTCCGAGCTGGTGTTTGGCCTGTCGTGGCAACTGGAGGAGCTGATGATGGAGATGCTGGCAAAAGAGCCAAGCAGACGTCCCCGCAGCGTGCGTGAGCTGGTGCGTCGGCTGGCCCCCCTGGTGTTGCGCAGCGAACAACAGTAGTTGCTTCGGCGACAGCATCCCACGCCACCGCACCGGGGTCCCAACCTGTTGCACGCGGCGCGCCATTTGAGCCGGCGGACAGACACCTGACGTATACTGCGGCCGTCCCGGGCCACCTCGGGGCGACATGGCGAAACTCGTCGGTCCCCTCAGTTCTCCGGCTTCGCGCAACGGGCCCGGCCCCGTTACGGCGCGTCGGCGAGGGCAACGCCAACGGCGACGGAGTTGCTCGCTCGCCACAACACATTCCTGGTCAGCCCCTGTCTTGCCCGTCGCAGCAAGCGTGTTGGCGATCCTCACGGTTCTCCTCGCCTTGCCCTCATGCCAGCGAACCACGGAAATCGTACTGGTCTTGGACACTGACATGGCGGTGCCGGAGGAACTGGACCACGTCGAGCTGACGCTAACCGGCCCCACCATGGAGCAGCCCCTCGCACCACTGAATCTCACCGGTGCGGATAGTCCCGCCTTTCCCCGCACCCTCGCCTTGCTGGGGAATGGGAGCAGTCCCGTCACCATCAAGGCGGTCGGCCTTCGCCTGGCGGCTCCGGTGGTGACCGATACGGTGCGCACACACTTCGTCGACGGCGAAAAGCTTATGGTGCGCCTCGTTCTGACCGCGGCCTGCGTGGGCGTGATGTGTCCTGCCGACCAGACCTGCAGCGATGGCAAGTGCCTGGCAATCGATCGCGATGGCTCCTCCCTGCCATCCTGGCCTGGAACTCCGCCGCCGCGCCCGGGATTGGGGGGACAAACCATCGGAGGACGAACCCTGTGGGCGGGGGGATGGCGGTCGTGCGCGACCCAGGGACAAAACCTGTATTGCTGGGGGGAGAACGATGCGGGGCAACTGGGCGACGGCAACATCAACGCGTTCGTCAGCCGCGTCCCGGTTGTGGACCTGGCCACTTTCCCGGTGAGCGTGGCCCTGGGCTTCAAGCACACCTGCATCTGTGATCGGAATGGGCAGGCCTGGTGCTGGGGTCTGAACAGCGACGGCCAGCTGGGGGTGCCGTCAACCGGCAGCAACGACGTCCAACTGGAACCAGTGGCGGTACCAACGGTGACCGATTGCGTGCAGATCACGGCCGGCTACTGGCACACCTGCGCCATCCGGGGCAACCGGACCATCTCGTGCTGGGGGCGGAACAGCAACGGGCAGCTGGGGCAGCCCACCACCACGGTGATGTCCACGCCCGTTCCCCAGGTGGTCGCCGGATTCGCCGACGTCATCGAGGTGAAGGCGGGCGAAAAATTCAACTGCGGGCGCAATCCCACCGCGGTGGTCTGCTGGGGCGACAACTTCTTCGGCGAGCTGGGCGACGGCACAACCACCTCGCGCAGCATGCCAGTCAAGGTCAATTTGCCGGGGGGCTCGGCGGAGCTCGCCACCGGGCGCCACTTCGCCTGTGTCCGCACCGGCGGAGGTCAGGTGTCGTGCTGGGGCGAGAACTCCGATGAGCTGATCGGGTCTGCCAGCGCCAGTGCAGTGACCACGCCCACCCTGATCGCGCAACTGGACGACGCCGTGCAGATCGCCGCCGGACACAGGCACGCTTGCGCGCTGCGCGCCTCTCGCGTGGTCTCCTGCTGGGGCAGCAACCAGTTCGCCCAGCTGGGGGCCGGCCCGGGGACGAATTCGGCGGTTCCCGTGGACGTGACGGACCTGCGCGATGTAACGGAGGTCGTTGCAGGCGTGGTGCACAGCTGCGCCCGCCACGCCAGCGGCGCCGTCAGCTGCTGGGGACAGAACATCGCCTCCCAGCTGGGCGACGGCACCATCGCTGAACGAATCCTTCCCGTGGGAGTGGTCGGCTTTTTCTGAGCGTTCCGAAAGCATCCGTGTTCGACTTCGCAGACGTCCCACGCCGGGACGGCGACACACCGCCTGGTAGTATGCGCGCGGAGCTCATGGGAATCTTGCGCTTGGCCCCCTTGGCGAGGATGACCACGCTGGCGGCGCTGGTCGTCGCGACGGTGCCGGTGCCCGGCTGCCACCGTCGACAGTTTACGACCTCCGGAACCAAGGGGGCTGCGGAAGGCGTGCCGCCGCTGCCGGTGGGCGACGTCAAGGTGACCCGCGGCACCGCCATCGCGCTGCTTTATTCGTCGAACCTGCAGGGTGAATACGAGCATTGCGGCTGCGGCGCCCATCCGCTGGGTGGCCTGGTGAGGCGCGCCACCGTCATCGACCGCGCCCGCGCCGAATCGGACGGGGTGCTGGTTGTCGACGCGGGAGACCTGTTGCTCCCGGCGCAGTTCCACGACGTCAGGCGACAGCCACCCGCCACCGAGGAGGTGGAGAGACGAGCGCGGCTGATCTTGCAGGCCTACGCGCGCGTGGGCGTGCACGCCTTCCTTCCCGCGGAACGGGATCTGGCGGTCGGTCCGGGGCGCCTGGCGCGGCTGTTGAAGGCAACGAACGTCCCGGCGGTGGCGTCCAACCTGCGCGACGGCCGCGATGGGAA
>JBDSME010000591.1:0-3144 GCA_039916065.1 Polyangia bacterium | reverse complement strand
ACCTGCTTCTTCGCCTCGACAAGCTGGTTCTGCATGTCGACGACGATCTGATTCAGCATCTTCTGCGGGTCTTCCGCCTTGGAGATCAGATCGTTCAGGTTCGATTTGACCAGCGTGCCAAGCCTCGAAAAAATTCCCATGGTCTTCCTCGGGTGCGTCGTGCGTGAACTGCTGTGCGGTGCGTGGTGTCAGGGGAGGGACGATATCTAGGTGCGTACCGGCGCTGAATCGCTGGCCGGGGCACCGTCGCGCGCGCTCCAGTGGGCCAAGGCCGGGTACTGCTTGGAGATGGCCATCGAGATATCGTCGATGACGGCCTGAAACTCGTTCAAATCCAGGTTCTCCAGCTCCAAGGCGTGAACGATGACCACGGCATCGCCCTCCAGGCCGAAGGCGCCGTGAACCATTTCGCTGGTGTTCAGGGAAAGCAAGGTCCGGAACAGGGCTTCGCGGTCGGAGCCCGGCAGGTCCATCACTTTCACCCGAAAGACCACCACCGGCCCCGCGATGGAGATCACGAAGTTGTCCGTGCCATCCAGCTTGAGCAGCCAGATGCCGGGCTTGAGCTGTTCGTAGGGGACGCCTACGCGGAGCAAATAGGACTCGATGTCCTCGGCCGTCTTCATGGACCAAGCGTAGTCCATGGTTCGGGCAGCGACAAACATCGAACGTGGCCGTCGGCCGGGCGGGGTGTCGTCGGACGGCAGGACGACCCCGACGACCGCTAGGAGTAGCGTGGCCCCCGTCACCACCGGGCGGACTCTTATTGAATCGCCGGGTTGTCTGTGGTAACCGCACACCAGCGAATGACGCCTGATCCGACGCGGCTGCCGCGACACGTCGCCATCATCATGGATGGGAACGGCCGCTGGGCCCAGCGCCGAGGGTTGCCTCGCGTCGAGGGCCATCGCCGCGGCGCCAAGTCGGTCAAAGAAGTGGTGCGCGCCGCCCGCGAGGTGGAACTCCGCGCCCTGACGCTGTACGCGTTCTCGTCGCAGAACTGGGACCGACCGCCCGACGAGGTCGCCACCCTGATGCAGCTTTTGCGCGACTACGTCATCGAGGAGCGCGCCGAGATCATGGAGAACGGAATTCGCCTCATCGCCATCGGCGAGGTGGACCGCCTGCCCGACTTCGTACGGTTGCCGCTGGAAGACCTGATGCGCGACTCCGCCGGTAATAGGGCCATGACCCTGTGCCTGGCTCTTTCCTATGGCGGCCGCGAGTCCATCATCGCGGCGGCGCGATCGCTGTGCGAGCTGGCGGCGCGCGGAGCCATGCAGCCCAAGGAGCTGACGGAGGCGCGCTTCTCGGCGGCGTTGCAGACGGGCGGATTGCCGCAGCTCGACCTGCTGATTCGCACCTCCGGCGAGGAGCGGCTGTCGAATTTCCTGCTGTGGGAGGCTGCCTACGCGGAGCTTTACTTCACCGACACCTTCTGGCCGGACTTCGGTCGCGAGCATCTGCTGCAGGCGCTGAAGTCATTCGATGGGCGCGAACGCCGGTTCGGACTGACGCGCGAGCAAATCCGGAGCGCCGGCTAGCGCCGGTCGGCACGAGGCGGGCGCGGCGATGCGCATGTCGAATCTCGTCAGTCGGGTGCTGACGGCGGTCATCGCCCTGCCCTTGTTGACGGCGCTGATCCTGTGGGAACAGCGCCTGGCGTTCGGCGCCCTGATGGTGCTGTGCTCTCTCCTGGCCATGGGGGAATACACCCACATGTTGCTGCGCGCGCTGGCGGGGGGGCAGCGCGCGGTGGTGGTGGCGGCGGGTACCCTGCTGACGGTGGCGCTGTACCTTCGCCCCGACCTGGCGCTGCTCTGGTTCGTGGCGGCGGTGATGGTGGGCTTGACGGCCGTGTTGCTGCGGCCAGGCGAGATCGCCGGGGCGGCCACGCGGGCCGGTCTGGTCGTGCTGGGCCTGATTTACGTGGGCGGCCTGACCGCACCGCTGGGACTGTTGCACCGGCAACTTCCCGACGGGCCGCGCTGGGTGCTGACCGCGCTGGCGGCCACCTTCGCCAACGACACCGGCGCCTATTTCGCGGGGCGGGCTCTGGGGCGGCACAAGCTCTATCCAGCCATCTCGCCAGCCAAGACGGTGGAAGGGGCGGTGGGCGGACTGGGGTTGTGCGTGGCGGTTCTGTTCCTGGTCCGGGCAACGTTCTTTCCGGCGCTGACGATCGCTGACTGCCTGCTGGTCGCCATCCCGGCGTCGGTGGTCGGCCCCATCGGCGATCTGGTGGAGTCGATGCTCAAGCGTGCTGCCGGAGTCAAGGACTCGGGCCACCTCATCCCCGGCCACGGCGGCATCCTGGACCGGGTGGACGCCGTGCTGTTCGTGGGCGCGTGGGTGTACGCCTACGCCGCGTTCATCCGCGGATAGGGGTCGCGACCGAAGGCGCTCTCCCCGACTACCGCCACCTACCTGAGCAGGAACATGCACAATTCGCGCAGCGGGTCGCACGACCTGTCCGGCGATGTCGCTCTTTCGTGCGCGCGGCATGGATTTCTCTGGGGCATGCGCCTTGCTGAACCACCACGGTGGTCGAGCCGGCACACCGGAATCACGTCCACCTTCACTTACAGCGCACTGGTAGGCGCACCAGCGGCAACCGCGAGGAGACACCATGAACGCCATGCTTTCATCATCCGAGATCGCCCAGACCGCCGAGCGCGGCGAGATCGGATCGGTTTCGATGGTGGACGGAGGTCCTTTTGAATCCTTCGATCCGCCGCAACCGAATCTGGCCGATATCGGACGGCTGCCGGCCACCATCATGGTGCCACCGCGCCGGTCCGGCATGTTCGCGGTGATCCAGGTCGACGCGCGCGAGGTGCGCCTGCTGGTGGCGCGATTGGCATCCGACGGTGCCTTTCGCATCGTTTCTGAAGAACGGGAGTCGTTCGCCAGCGCCGGGGCCCCAACCGTGGGCGAGGAGCAGCGCCGCGTCGCCATCGCCATGGCGGAAATCCTGATCCGGTTCCAGCGCGAGGCAGAGCTGCGGGGCGCAGCCATCCGGGCGGTCGCCACCCAGGCCTTCAGGACGCTGCCGAACCATCAACACCTGCTGAAGCGCCTGCCGCGGGTGACCCGGGTGGCGCTTGAGGTGATCTCCGATCGGGAGGCCGCGCGGCTGGTCTG
>JBDSME010000590.1:0-3693 GCA_039916065.1 Polyangia bacterium | reverse complement strand
CCTCCGCGCGCGATGCCGTTGCCCACCAGTCCCAGCAGCACGGTGGGGACGTTGTGCTGATCGTGGTCGCCCCGCCCCAGTTCGTTCCCCCAGACCACCAAAGTGTTGTCCAGCATCGTGCCTGCGCCTTCCGGCACGGCGTTCAGCGCCGTGGCAAACCGGGCCACCCGGCTGGCGTAGTACTGGTTCACCAGCACCAGGGCCGCGGTGTTCTCGGCGGAGCTCCCGGCGTCGGCGGTGTCGCGGTGGGCAAGGTTCTCGTGGATCTCGACGTTGAGCCCCTTCCAGGCGAATCTCCACTTCCCTCCGCCGAACCCGAACTGCATGGTGACGACGCGGGTCAGTCCGCAGGCCAGGGCCGTCGCCGCCAGGTCGATCATGTTGTCCACCAGCTCGGGTAGATACTCCTCGGTCACGGACTCCGCGCCGCCATCCAGGGCCAGAAGGTCGCGCGGCCGCGCAGGGACCGTGGGGCACGCCACCCGACCCGAGGAGAGGGTGTTGGACAACCGCGTCTCCACGTCACGGATGGCGGTCAAGTGGTAGTCCAGCTTGTGGGCGTCGTCGGGACCCAGCCTGGTGGACACCTCCGACAGACTGGAGTTCACGGCGTCAAGCACACTCTTGCGCAGCAGCAAGCGTCGCCGCACGTCTGTGCCGTCACCGGCGGCGAAGAGCTTGCGATAAACCCGCAGCGGGTCGATCAGCGGATACTTCAGCGTGGCAGGGCCGACATACGAGAACGAACGACGGTGGCTGAACCCGGGCTTGGGGTGCGGTTCGTATTTGCTGGCCAGCACGGCCAAGGTCAGGGAATCAATGCCCCATCGGTTCGCCACTATCTGATCGATCGAAGGTCCGCCCCCCCAGGGCTGACCGGCCCGCGACACCAGCCTCTCGCCAGTGAACATGCGGGCAAAGCCCATATCATGTTGATTGGCGTTGGTGTTGTTGGCGTCGAAGGGGACCGCCACGCCCTTGACAAGATTGGCCTTCGCCGCTAGCCCGTTGTCGCGACCGCCGGCGTCCGTGAACAGAGCGTTCAGGATCGGTGAACGCAAGGTCGCACCGACCGCCCCGACCGCGCTGGAGCTGGACGCGTCCGCAGCCGCGGGCGCGGGCGCGGGCCAGAAGTTTCCCTGCTGGGTGCCATTGTTTTGCATCAACAGCACCAACCGTTTGGGCGGCGGACCGTCGGGAGCGGCCAGAGCGCGCGCCAGGGGCGCGGTGAACGGCAAGGGGATGGCGGCCAGCGTCCCCAGCAGGGACCGGCGCGAGAAGCTAACTGTCCGGTGCGGCCTGCTCATGGCTGCCCCGCCATGGCGTCGCGCACGTCGTCCCGCGCGGTCACGCGGACCACGAACAGGGGATCAGACACCAGCGCCAGCATCAGCTCGCCGACCGGCACGTCCACCGAGAAGGCGTCCTGAAGAGCGACCAGTAACGCGGGCGAGGTTGACTCGACCTCGCCCATGGCGAACCTGTAGAGCTGTTTCACGAAACAGTCGGGCAAGTCGTGCCCTTCCACCATGCGCATGGCCAGCTCCGATGCCCCAACAAAGGTTCCATTGATATCCCTGGTGGTGTACAGCCTTCCGCTGCTATCGACCGGGCTGCCGTTCTCTGTAGCCCGGAAGGCGCCCACAGCGTCGAACTCTTCGAAGGCAAAGCCCACGCCGTCGATGATGCGGTGACAGCCCGTGCATTGGCCATCGGTGGCGTGTTGCTCGAACCGCTGGCGGGTGGTCTTGCCGCCCGCGGTGGCATCCGCGACGGATGGCGGCACCGGCACGGTCGCCGGGCGCTGCAGAGGCGCCGTGCATAGAACGCTGTTCAGCACGAAAACGCCGCGGGCGATGGGCCCAGAGCTGTCCTGGTCGGCGTGCGCCGCCAGGAATCCGGCGCGCGTCAAGACCCCCTTGCGTGTGGTGGCATCGAGGGTCACCGGGGCGAAGCCGCCGCTCGGACCGATCACCCCGTACAGCGACGCCAACGCTGGATCGACGAACGACCGGGAGGTGGTGAACAGTTCGCGCAGTGTCCCCGTGCCATTCCAGACCACGGCGTCAAAGAGCTGGTTCAGCTCCGTGCTCATGGAGCGCGCCAGGTCCAGGTTGAAGGTGGGATAGATGGCCAGATCCTTGGCGGTCTCGGTCAGACGGTCGGTCGCCAGCCATTGATGAAGAAAGGCGCGCATCACCTCGCGCGCGCCGGCGGTGCCGAGCAACCGCCGCGCCTCTCGCCGAAGGTCATCACTGGTCTCCAGACGTCCCGCGGCCGCCGCCGCAAAGAGCGGGGCGTCCGGCATCGTGCCGGTGAGCAGGAAAGAGAGCTCCGATGCCACCTCGAAGCTGGTGAGCCGCACCTGGCGCGGATTGCCGGAAATTGTGCCGACGGCGCCGAGCTCCTCGCGGTACAGAAACTGCGGTGACTGGAGGATCGTCTCGATCACCGTCCGTAGGCCCAGCGTGAAACCGGCGGCATCCCCGGCTGCGTCGGGCTCGATGGCCACTGCCTCGTCGAAGACGGCACGCAGCCGGCCGAGCTCGCCATCGGAGAGGGGGCGGCGAAAGGCACGCGCGGGAAAGGTCTGAAAGAACGCCTGGGCGCAGGCCCCTTCGCCGGACACGGCCGGGTCGCATCCATCCAAGAGCAGCGGCAATTGTTCCGCGACGGCGCGAACGCCCAGTGATTCAGCGGCGAGCTGATAGCTCTCCACCTGATCCGATTGCACGGCCAGGCCGGCCGACCCGTTGTCATAACCATTCTGGAACGAGTCGGCGATGAAGGCGTCCGCCGGCCTGGTGGTGTCACCAAGCAGGTCCCGCACCACATTGTTGTACTCACGACTGCTCAGGCGGCGCAGGCGCCGGCCGCTGCCTGATTCAACCAGCACGGGAGTGGCGCCGCCGGTACCAACCGAGTCCGGCACCATGGCTCCCCCACCCGCGACCCCGCCGGTCCCGATCGCGATGGCGCCACCCGGGTTCGTGGCCCGCCCGCACCCGCCCACGACGAAGGCCAACCAGCAGCAGCCGACCAGCGCGGCGGTGCACTGAGCGGAAGTTCGTGAAACAAAATTGCCACGAATCATGTAAGCGCGAGCACCACCTAGATGGTCCTCTCATCACATGCCCCACGCAAGGGCTGGATTCCTTACCTTGTGCGCTGCCGAGGCGTGTCAGCTCGCCTCCGTCCTCGCAAGTGCCCGAAGGATCAGGCTCCCCCCGCGTCGCCTGTTGCCCAGCGGACAACAACCCCATCCCCTGGCCCGGGAGCGATATCGGACCGGCGCTGCCGTTCCGGGTATTCTCGGGGCGATGTCTCGGGCGGTGCGGTACCACGTTGTCAACAAGATCGCTCACGGGGGCATGGCGGAGATCTTCCTGGCGCTGCAGCTCGGCGCCGAAGGTTTTCAGAAGCAGGTGGTGCTGAAACGCATCCTGCCGGCCCTGGCGGCGGATCCCGCCTTCGTGAGGATGCTGGTGGACGAGGCCCACATCGCATCCACCCTGAACCACAGCAACCTGGTGCAGGTGCTGGACCTGGGCCGGTCGGGCGACGAGTTCTTCCTGGTGCTGGAGTTCGTGGATGGCTGGAGCCTGGAGCAGGCCCGCCGCCGCGCCCAGAAGGCGCGCATGAAGTTCCCCCTGCCGCTGGCCCTCTACGTGGTGGGATCGCTGTGCCGGGCCC
>JBDSME010000589.1:0-4646 GCA_039916065.1 Polyangia bacterium | reverse complement strand
CGCTGGAGCATCACCACGGGCGGCGCGCCGTTCGTGATCCATTACCAGGTGTTCGCCTTCGAGACCTCCGTGCGCACGTCGTTTCTGGATGACAGCCACGCCTACTGGAATGGCAGCAGCCTGTTCTTCACCGTGGAGGGGGCCGAAAGGCTTCCCTGCCGCGTCGAGGTGGCCGCCCCACACGACTGGCTGGTTTCCACGGCACTGCCCCGTGCCACCGCCCCCGACGGCCGGCGCCCGGGCAAGGCCGCCAGCACCAAGGCCGGAGACAAGCCTGCGGGCGGCGTCGTCGGGCCGACATTTCTCGCGGCCCACTACGACGAGCTGGTGGACTCGCCGTTCGAGGTGGGCACCCACGCCGTTTACAAGTTTCGCGTCGACGGCACGGCCTTCGAGCTGGCCCTGTATGGACGCACCAACGCCGATCCCCGCCGCCTGGTGGAGAGCCTGCGACGGGTGGTGCGCGCCACCGGCGAGATCTTCGGCGGCTTCCCCTTCGACCGCTATCTGTTCATCGTTCACGCCCTGCCGGTGGGCAGCGGCGGCCTGGAGCACAAAGCGTCGGTGACCATGGACATCGCCGGCCTGTCGTTCGAGGACGAGAAGGGTTATCACCGGTTCGCCGATCTGGCTGCGCATGAGTTCTTTCACGTCTGGAACGTGAAGCGCCTGCACGATCCCGTGCTGGGACCGTTCGACTACACCCGCGAGAACTACACCCGCCTGCTTTGGTTCCACGAGGGGTTCACCGACTACCTGGCCAACGTGATCATCTTGCGCGCGGGCATCACCGACGAGCCGGCGTTCTGGGGGTGGATCGCCGAGGACTGGCTGAAGTACGCGCGCCGGCCGGGCCGCAGCGAGACCCCGCTGGCCGAGCTGTCGTTCGAGGCCTGGATCAAGCTGTACAAGCCGGCGGAGAACCACGTCAACCGCGCCGTCAGCTATTACGAAAAGGGCCTGTGGGTGGGCATGGCCCTGGATCTGGAGCTGCGCCTGGCCAGCGGCGGACGGCGCGGCCTGCCCGAGCTGTTCCGGTGGCTGTGGGACCGCGCCGGCCGCCGGGAAGCCGCCGTCACCGAGGCGGACGTTCGCGCCGCCGCGCGCGCCCTGGCCGGTCGTTCCCTGGATCGGTTCTTCGAGCGATACATTCACGGAACCGACGAGCTTCCCCTGCCCGCGCTGTGGAGGCGCGCCGGTCTCACCGTCGAGCTGACAGCGCCCTGGAGCACCGATAGCGGCGAGCGCGATCCGGTGAAGCGGCAGCGCGCCCGAAGCTGGTCGGGAGCGGGAGTTCAGGGCCAGGGCAACCTCCCGGGCACGGAGCGAGCGGTGGTGCGGAACGTGGTCCCGGGATCGCCCGCGGCGGCGGGTGGCCTGACCTTCGGCGACGAAATCGTGGCGGTGAGCGGCGATCGCGTGAACGCCGCCACCTTTGAGCGGCGGCTGGCGGATCATCCGCCGGGGACGCCGGTGGAGATCGCCTACTTCCGGCGCGATCAGCTGCGCCAGGCCACCCTGACCGTGGCCCTCTCTCCGGAACGCCGCCTGAAACTGGAGCCCGCATCCCGCGCCTCGGCCGAAGCGCTGGCTGTTCGCAAGGGCTGGCTGGGGAAAATCGCTACGTAACACTTCTTCACACGCCTCCACGCAGACCCTTAACGATCGGGTTGCATCCTGTGAACCGGAGCCAATGACGGCTTCAAGGAGGATGCGAAAATGATCGGTTGTTTGCTGTTGGGGACATTCGTGGCGATGGGTGCCGCGCGGTTGATCCATCGTCACCACGGCTGCGGGTGGCGGCACGGCAGGGGATTCTGTCCCCCCTGGCGTGGAATGAATGGGTTTCACGGGCACCATGCCCCACATGACCATGGCGGATATGGCGGGCCTGGCGGCTGGTTCGGTCGGGATGCCCAAGGGGATGACAGCGGCCACGCCCCGTCACACGAGAGCTGGGCAACTTTCGCGGACAACAGCGGCCCACCGACCCGGGGCCGCGGGTTCATGAACTCCGTGCTCGGCTATGTGGTGGGCCAGGTGCGGGCCACGGCGACGCAGGAACGGGTCATCCGCGGCGCGTTCGAGGAGTTCCGCGCCGAGATGAAGGAAGTGGGCAGCGGGGAACGCCAGCGCACCCGGCAGGACATTGGGGCGGCGCTGCGCAAGCCCGAGTTCGACGAGGTGTTCATGGGCGAGCTGTTCGCCCGCCAGGACACCGCCATCGAGAAGACGCGCAAGGCATTCGTGGGATTGATGGTGCGCGTTCACGACGTGCTGGACGAAGAGCAGCGCGGGCGCCTGGCAGAGCTGGTGGAGAAGGGGCCGCGATTCTGGCGGCCGGGCTTCGACTGGTAGAGTGAGAGCCGCCGTGGCCATCCGTGTGCTGTGCATCGACGACGACCAGCGACTGTTCGAGTTGCTGGCCAGTTACCTGGGGCCGAACGGCGTGGCGTTGACGCACGCGCCGGACGGGCCCCAGGGGCTGGCGGCCCTGAAGGCGGGCGTGTTCGATGCCGTGCTGCTGGACGTGATGATGCCGGGCATCGATGGGCTGGAGGTGTGCCGCCGCATCCGCCAGACCAGCCGGGTGCCGGTGATCATGCTGACGGCGAAGGGCGACGAAGCGGATCGCGTGGTGGGCCTGGAGCTGGGAGCCGACGACTACGTGGCGAAGCCCTTCTCGCCGCGCGAGCTGCTGGCCCGCTTGCGCGCGGTGCTGCGGCGGACCCAGCCTGGCGCCCATGGGGACGGCGACGAGATCGTGGTGGGGCGGATCGCCATCGACGTGGGGGCACGGCGGGTACGCGTGGAGGGTCAAGCGGTGGAGCTGACCGGCCTGGAATTCGACATTTTGATGGCCCTGGCCCGACGAGCGGGTCGGGTGGTACCTCGGGACGCGCTGATGGCGGAAGCGGGACGCGAGGACGTGACGGTGAGTGATCGGGCCGTCGACGTTCATGTGTCACACCTGCGGCGCAAGCTGGGCGATGACCCGCGCCTGCCGACCCTGATCAAGACCGTTCGGGGCGTGGGCTACGTCCTGGCGCAGGCCGAGGACGGATGACGTGAAACGGTGGCGTCACATCGGCGACCGCGGGGGCACGCCGCGTCCCGAGCGTCCCCCCCATCCCGATCACCAGCGCGGGCACCATCACCATGCGCCCCACCATGGCCCCCACCATGACCAGTGCGGGGGGTGGTGGAGTGTTCCCGGCCCCTGGGACCGCGTCCATCACGAGGTGCGCAGCCGCCAACCGGGGTGGCGGCGCCGCATTCACCAGGAGGCGCGCCTGTATTACGGCGCCCACCTGCACCGGCGCATCTTCTTTTCATTCGGCGGCGTGATTCTCTTCACGGTGCTGGAGATCGCGCTCATCAATCATTTCTTGGGCGTGTCGGTGGCGGGGCGCCCTGGGCGCGCGTTGCTCCTGTTCGGCGTCCCCACTTTCGTGCTGTGGACCGCCTCGGGGCGGGTGGCCCGCCGCATGTCGCGACCGCTCTACGAGCTGACCCGGGTGGCGCAAAAAATTGGCAGCGGCGATCTGACGGCGCGTGCCTCCACCAACTGGATGCCCTCCAGCGAGGTAGCGGTGCTGTCTCAGGCCATCAACGACATGGCCGCGCGCATCGCCCACCAGCTTGCTGAACAGCGCGAGCTGCTGGCGGGCGTGTCGCATGAGCTGCGGACGCCGCTGGCGCGCATCAGGCTGCTCATCGAGATCGCGCGCCAGGGGACCGAGCCGCCGCGCGACGGCGCCGGGCAATCCGGCATCGCCGATGCTACCGACACGACCTCCAACGCGCGCCCCTTGCCCGAGAAGACCCTGGACGAGATCGAACGTGAGACCGTGGAGATCGACAATCTGGTGGCCGAGCTGCTGGCGAGTGCCCGTCTGGAGTTTCAGGCGCTGACCGCGCGCCCGCTGGACGCGGTGGATGTGGCGCGGCGCGCGGCGGAGCGGGCGGGCGTCGGCGAGGACAAGCTGCGGTTGCCGCCCACGCCCTGCCCCTTCGCTGGCGATCCCACCCTGGTGGCGCGCGCCCTGGCCAATCTCATCGACAATGCCCGCAAGCACGGTGGCGGTCTGGACTTGCTGGCCGTGTCGCGGACGGAAGACTTCGTGGTCTTCGAGGTCGCCGACCGGGGGCGCGGGTTTGCCCCAGGTGATGAGGCCCGCGTCTTCGCCTCCTTCTCCCGCAGCACATCCGGGGGCTCCGCCGACCCGGTGTCCCCGGCCAGCCACAGCTCCCTGGGACTGGGGCTGTCGCTCGTGAAACGGATTGCACAGGCCCATCGCGGTGACGTGACCGCCGCCAACCGCAACGACGAATTGGGGGGCGGCGCCACCTTGACCTTGCGGCTAGCAGTAAACATGTTGCCGCGGTAAGGTCGTCGCGGCCGGCTGGCCGTCGCATTACCAAACCGGAAGAGCACCTGTGTTGCCCGACTTTGAATATCCGACACCGTCCTACATGCGCCCATCGTTGACCACGTTGGTGCCAGCACGGCGGAGGCGCCCGTGACGGCCGGAGCCACCGTGATAGGCATCGACTTTGGCACTGACTCGGTGCGCAGCACCGTCGTGGACGCGACAAACGGCGCGCTCCTGGGTGCTTCGGTGATGCCGTATCCGCGATGGACA
>JBDSME010000588.1:0-4535 GCA_039916065.1 Polyangia bacterium | reverse complement strand
CCAGGTTGCAATAAATCCCCACCACCACCATTCCCACCAGCGATCCCACCACGAACATGGCGTACTTGCCGATGGCGTCACTCAGCCGACCCATGATCGGCCCCGAGATGATGGAGCTGACGCCGGTGACCATGTACACCAGCGGCAGCCGGTCCAAAGAGATGCCCAGGTTGTGTACAGTGAAGGCACTGCTGAACGGCATCAGCATGAAACCGCCGGTGGCCAGCAGGATGGTGGCGCCGAACGCTTGCAGGTAGCGGCGCTGGCCCACGGTCCCCAGCAGGTGCTGCAGCGGATTTCCCGCAGCGGGCACCTTCAGGTGCTCGTCGATGGGGCGCAACACCAGGGCGATGACGATCCCCACCGCCACGCTGGCCCCGGCAATCATGAAGAAGGGCGCATGCCACCCGTAGCGGTTCGACAGGTAAAGCCCCAGCGGAATACCCATGACCTGGCTGGCGGCAAAGGCAGTCTGCACCACGCCCATCACGCGCCCCCGCACCTCCAGCGGGAACAGATCAGTGATGATGGCGAAGGTGATGGAACCGATCACCCCGCCGAACAGCCCGGTGACGATGCGCGCGATGAGCAGGAAGTGGAAATTGTCTGCGATGGCGCACAGGAAGGTGCCCAGCACGAACCCGCAGTAGAAGAACAGCAGGAGCTTCTTGCGGTCGAACTTGTCGGCAAAACCCGCCGTCAGCAGTCCCGAGAACCCGGCGCTGAACGCATACGCCGAGACCACCAGACCGAACTGCGAGGTGGCAATGCCCAGATCCCGCAGCAGCACCGCCCCCAGCGGGGACAGGATCATGAAGTCCAACACGATGGTGAACTGCAGGAACGCCAGCACGGCGATCACGAACTTCTGGTAGCGGGTGAACGTGGGCGTGGGCGTGGGCGTGGGCGTGGGCGTCGGCATGGGCGTGGGCATCGGTGGCGTGGGCCAGGTTAGGGGTTGCGAGGCCCCCTGGAGATACAACGTCCCGGATACAATTCCACCAGGTTTTCACCCGCCCCGGCGTCGCCCGCCGGCCGTGGTCTTCCGGCGCGGTCAGGGACCTACGCCCGTTCATCGAAGCAGGCGGCGCGCCTCAAATTCCTGACGATGGAGGTACGCACGCCTTGCCGGCGGTGCGGCTGGAGTCGACAAACATGACCTTGCCGACACAGTTGCTTTCATTGTCGGCGCTGCGGTGAAGGTTACATTCCGCCTTGTCGGCCGCCATCGCCAGGGCGCGGACCAGTCTCTTCGAAGTGAGGTGTTTCAGAAGATCCACGGGACACAGCAGCCCGTGACGCAGGCCGTTCCTTGGGGGCAGACGCTGTTGTCAGTGCCGCAGGCGATCTGTCCCGTCTCACAGGTGGGGGTGGGGGCGCCGCCGCCGTCGGTGGTGGTGGTGGTGCAGCTGGAATCCAGGGTGGTCTTGCCAATGCAAAGCTGGCATGCGCCGCAGGTCCTCATACAGCTGGTCTGCTGGGTGCAAACGGGGCAGACCGCCGGATCGTTGAACTTGGTGCTGTCACAGCTGGGTTCCAGCCGGATGGGGTGATTGACCCCCGGAACCACGCAACAACCGAAGCAATCACAGCCGTTGGGGGTGATGGCTCTGCAGTTGTTGATGCACTTGGCGGACTGGGTGGTGGGACACATCTTGAAGTTGGGATCATACGGACATCTCGCCGCGGAACCCGCGCCGACATTGCTGGGATCACATTTGAGCTGCCATTCGCAGCCGTCGTTACCCATTCCCGAATTGCCGTCGAAGAAGCAATCCTGCTTGCAGGCATCGACGTTGTCGCCAGGGATGCCGGTGGCGAACGAGGATTCGTCGTTGTCCAGAGGGCTCACGCATTCTGGATCGGCGAGATCGATCTTGCCGTCGTTGTCATTGTCCAGGCCGTCGGAGCACTGGGTGGTGCCGAGCTTGCCGCCCACCAGTCCGCCCGTGCCGCCGCTTCCCGTCCCGGTGCCAGTCCCGGCGGCCGCGCCTCCCGTGCCTGTGCCGGCGGCCGCGCCTCCGGTGCCTCCGCCGTCGGCCGGATTGCCCTTCGACGGCGAGCTGGAACAGCCGACGGCCGTGAGGCCGACGACGAGCGCGGACATGCCGGCAATGTATCGAACCATGGGGGGACTCCTTTCAAGCGAGGCGCGATTGCCGATGACCACGAATCAGCGGTCGATAAGTATTCGCAGGTCGATCGTAGTCCCGATCTTCGCTCTTGAAAACGATTGAAGACGCGGCAGCCGCGCTTTTTGGTGGGGCAAGCACCGCCAGATACCCACCCGTACGCCACACCTCGCCAGCGGCGCGGCGTCATTCAGGCCACAAAAATCCGCGAATTGCCAGGTGTCGGCGCGTGAGGCACCGGTCCACCGATGCTCCTGCACTATCGATCGATGTTCTTCAGGTTTGCCGCGGCATAGCGCTCGCCGGCGACCTGCTCGGGCGGCACGGCAGCCTCGAGTTCGGCGAGCTCGGGACCAGTCAGCTTGATATCGGCGGCCGCGACGTTCTGCTCGAGGAAACTGCGGCGCTTCGTTCCGGGAATGGGCACCAGGTCCTGACCCTTGGCCAGCACCCACCCCAGCGCGAGCTGCCCGGCGGTGACGCCGCGCCGTTCGGCGATGGCTTTCATCCGTTCCACCAGCAGGTAATTTCGATCGGACGCTTCACCGGCGAAGCGGGGGTAGCGCTGCGCCCGTGAATCACCGGCGCCCAGCTCACCAGGGCTGCGAATTGTGCCGGTCAGGAATCCGCGGCCGAGCGGACTGTAAGGGACGAAGCCGATTCCCAGCTCCCGCACCGTGGCCAGGATCTCTTGCTCGGCGTGCCGCTCCCACAGCGAATACTCCGTCTGCAAGGCGGTGATGGGATGAACCTGGTGGGCACGACGAATGGTGTGCGGCGATGCCTCGGACAGGCCCAGGTATTTCACCTTTCCCGCCTTCACCAGCTCTGCCATGGCCCCCACCGTCTCCTCGATCGGCGTCGCCGGATCCACCCGGTGCTGGTAGTAGAGATCGATGTACTCCACGCCCAGCCGCCTCAGGGACGCGTCGCAAGCCTCCCGCACATACGTGGGCTTGCCGCTGATGGCCCAGTAGGTGGGGTCGTCCTTCTTGCGAACGTTCGCGAACTTGCTGGCCAGAAAAACTTCATCGCGCCGCCCGCGAATGGTCCTGCCGATCAGCTCTTCGTTGTCGCCGATGCCGTACGCGTCGGCGGTGTCCAGGAAGTTCACCCCCAGGTCCAGCGCCCGCAGGATGGTGGCGGCGGACTCGGCGTCGTTCCGTTCTCCGTAGAACTCGCTCATCCCCATGCATCCCAGCCCGATGCGAGAGACCACCGCTCCCTGGGAACCCAGCTTCACCTTTTCCATCATCACTGCTCATCTACCCGGCGCCACGGACGGGCGCCCGTGGAATGGACAATTCTGTTTGGCCCGCGATCAGCTGCTTAGCACGGGCGGCCGGGATTCGTTCCCCCGTCAGCGGCGGCCACGACCACCGCGCCGCCGCTCCGCGCCACCAGCCGGCCCCAGGGGAGGACGCCCGACCGACGGTCGCGCGGGTGCGCCGCTGGCGGCGCGCGGAGCCTGGCCGCCGCGGGGGTTGGGCTGGCCGCCGCGGGGGTTGGGCTGGCCACCGGGCGGGTTGGGCTGGCCGCCGCGGAGGTTGGGCTGGCCGCCGGGCGGGTTGGGCTGGCCGCCGGCCCGGTTGGGCGGGCCCGCGCCCGCCGCCCGGTTCTTTTCACGACCGGCGCGCCCCCGTTCTGCGTCGCGACCGCGCCGTCCGCCACCGCCCCCACCCCCGCGAAACTGCGGCGCGCCCACCTCTGGGCCGGTGGCGGCGTCCAGGGTGCCGCGGACGAAATGGTTGAACAAGGCGGCGCCGCAATCCACGTACCGAAGCAGCCGCGCATCGAAGCGCGCCAGGTGTTCGGTCACGTTGCGCAGGTCCCGCCGCAAGATCCCCAGCGCGTTGTTGTTTCCCGCCACGTCCACCACCTGCGGCAGGTCAATCATCGTCAGTCCCTTTCCCGCCATCAGCAGGTTGTAGGCGGACAGATCGCCGTGGACGCGCCCGGTGGACAGCAGTGTCTTCACCTGCACGAAAATTTCCTGATGCAGGCCCGCCGCAACCTCCGGCGTGAAAGAGAAGTCGACCAGCCGCGAGGCAGGCGCGCCGCGTTCGTCCACGATCAGCTCCATGAACAGCACGTTCTCGTACAAGAAATAGGGTTCCGGTACGCGCACGCCCGCGTCAAACGCGGCACGCAAGGCGGCAAACTCCATGTCCTGCCAGCCCATCTCGATCAGCCCACGCCCGTACGAGCTCTTGTTCTGCATGGCCCGTCGGTCGCGCGTGTTGCGGGTCTGGTTTCGCCCTTCCACGTAACTGGCTGTCTTCTTGAATGTCCGGTCATCGCGCGCCTTGTAGACCTTGGCCGCGCCCAGGTGTCCGTCGCGCTCGACCACATAGACGGTGGCTTCCTTGCCGCTCATCAGGCGCGTGTGAACAGCGTCGATGA
>JBDSME010000587.1:0-3682 GCA_039916065.1 Polyangia bacterium | reverse complement strand
CATCTTGGCTCCTCTCGCCCCGCTGCAAAGCAAGATTGCCGTGATAACCGGGCTCGACTACCACGACACCGCGGAACCTGCAGATCCGCCGGGGGGGCACGCGTCCGGAACCGGCGCGTTCCTCACGTTACGGCCTATCAACGGTAACGAGAAGGATCCCAATCGCACCAGCCTCGATCAGCGAATCGCCGCCGAGACAGGGGCATGTAAGCGTCCGCTGCAATCACTGCAGCTCGGGATCAAGACCACCGGCGAGGGTTGCGACAAGGCGCCCTGTTCTTTCCTCGAGAATATATCCTGGGTGAAAGACTCCCCTCAACCGAATATCACGGACCCAGCCGCCGCATTCAACCGCATCTTCACCGGATTCACCCCTCCGCCGCCGGCAGGCAGCATGCCGCCGCCGGTCGATGCCGCAGCCGAACGGCGTAAGTTCATCAGGACCAGCATTCTCGACCAGGTCATGTCCGAAGCCACGTCCCTGCAAAAGGTCCTGGGCAAGAACGATAAGCTCAAGATGGATGAATTGTTGAATTCGATCCGCGATGTTGAGAAGCGGATCCAGAACCTCGGTTCGGCGGCGGGCGGGGGAGGTGCCATGTGCATGATGCCTGGCAAGCCCACCCTCACTGACAGCTCGCCGTACAAGGATCGTGTCCCCCTCATGCTGGACCTGGCCGCCTTGGCCCTTCAGTGCGATATCACGCGCGTGCTCACCTTCATGTTCGCCCGCGGAACCAGCCAGGTGGACTTCTCCTTCCTGCCGTCAATTGGTACGACGGCGCTGCACCACACCGTCTCGCACTATAGAAGTACCGAGGATCAGCGAAAGCTGAAGGAGATTGGCCGGTGGGAGCTGGAGCAGTGGGCGAGGTTCCTCACCAAGCTCGACGGCACCATGGAGGCAAACGGCAAGACGCTGCTCGACAACAGCTTGGCCTACCTCAACAGCGAGATCTCGGATGGGAATGCCCACCGCAAGTTCGACATGCCCTGCGTGCTCGCCGGTAGTGCCGGTGGCAAACTCAAGGTAGACGGGACCCACTACAATTACTATCCCGAGATGACCTTCCCGCGGCCGAACATAGTCAAACATACAGGCCAATCATCTCCCCTGACGCATCCAGCAGGAAATCCCGCTGGTATCTTTGGCAGCAAGCTGTTCGTGTCCATCATGAATGCCTTCGGCATTCCCGATCAGACCTTCGGTATCGGAAGCGCCAACGGTCCAATACCCGAGCTGATGGTGTGACACGAGCGCCCCTCGGCGCTGCCCAACAAAGGCGGGTGTGTTCGCCAGCGGACGCTGGTAATCGCTGAAGTAGCGTCTGCCTGATGATGGATACGGCGCTGGTCCGCATCGGCATCCCTGGCATCGCGCTGGCGCTCAGCGTGCTGTTCGTCGCCGCCACCTGGCGGACTGGCCACGGGCTGCAACCTGGGGCTCGCCGGCGGCGGACGATCCTCGCCGGTGCCGGCATGGCGCTCTGGCTGGCGGCGATGGCGACCGCGGCGTTGTCGGGTCTCCTCGGCCGCTTCGATCTGCGCCCGCCGCCGATGGTGATCTGGTTCGCGTCGATGGTGGTGATGACGCTGGCCCTGGCGTGGTCGCCGTTCGGGCGCCGGTTCGCGGACAAGCTACCGTTCGTCGCGCTGATCGGCTTTCAGGCATTCCGGTTGCCGCTGGAGTTGATCATGCATCGCGCCGCCGTCGTCGGAATCATGCCCACGGTCATGACCTACACGGGCTACAACTTCGATATCGTCACCGGCGCGACGGCGCTGCCACTCGCTCTCTACGCGTGGCGCCGCCCGGTGCCCCGCTGGCTGATCGTGCTCTGGAACGCGACCGGGCAGATCTTGTTATTCGTCGTCGCCGGTGTCGCACTTGCGGCGTCGCCCCTCTTTCGCGCCTTTGGCGACGCCCAGCTCAACGTCTGGGTTACCGAGTTCCCGTACGTCTGGATCGCGGTGATGGTAGCCGCCGCGCTGTTCGGCCACGTCGTAACCCTGCGCAAGCTGATGGCGGAACGGCGCGCCCGGGTCGCGCCCATCGAACGTTGATGCGTTACTACTTCGTCGGGCAGCCGACACGCTTGGTGGCGTCGAACGCCACGTCATCGTACCAGAGATCGACCTCGGGGAGCGCCGTGTAGCTTTCGAACCCGATCGTCAACTTGCTGAACTTGACGGCCTGGTTGACCCACGTCTTGCCGGAGAACTTCCCCGTCACCTCAGTGCCGTCCTGCCACAGGTGCACGGTTTTTCCCGTGCCAAGCTGATACTCCCAGCAGACCCATTTCCCTATCAAAGGCATTGGATCCACATCTCCGTAATAGGCATCGTTAAATTGCTCAATCTTGAAGTGCGCCGGCTTGTTGAAATGCAAGTCAATCGCATAGCCCTGGGGATTGCTGAGGGAGTCGATCGTATCGTCGCCGATGCGTACCAAGCGGTTGTGGTTGGAGCCAGTTTGCGTGTACGTCTTCAGGAACATCATGAAGCGCACATAACCAGTGGTGGGGCTCCCGGCGAACGCAGGGTCGCCGGGCTTGGTGGAGACCACGGCACTGCTGTTGGCGCCGATGCCCCCCGGTATGCTTTTCCCGGCGATGTGCAGCGCTTTTGATCCGCTGTAGGCCTGCATGCTGTCGACCGCAAACGTAATGCCCATGCCCATCCTGACCGCCATCCAGCGGCCGGCGGCCGCCGCGCCGGGCGCCGTCCCCACGGGATAGCTCTCGAAGTCGTCACAGAAGCCAATCCCCATGGGGCAGCCGGCGCTGGTACCGCTAACGCTCGCGCCGCCGGCGCCTCCGGTGGCCGGTGGCATTCCCCCGCCCCCACGGCCTCCCGTGCCTGCTCCCCCGGAGCCGACCGCACCGCCTGAGCCTGTTTGGCCGCCCGTTCCCTCGAGTCCACCCGTCCCGCTGTCTCCACCGGTGCCGGTGACTCCACCCGTCCCGCTGGCGCCGCCGGAGGTGGCCGTGGTGCCGCCAGTAGTGGAGGCGCCGCCGCTTCCATGTCCAGGGGCGCCGGTGTCCGCATTGTCGGGAGGCGTACAGGCGCCGATGAGGATTCCCAATACGCCCAGGTGAGCAAGCAGCCGAGGTGTTGTCATGGTGTCATTCACTTTTCAACAAGGGGGTTGAAGGGGTTTGCGACCGAAATGATCGGCGTCTCAGCGCCAGCTCACGCCAAGGATACCCCGGTGCCACAACGTGACTTTCCATTCCGTGCTAGCGCAGGTCAGTGAACTCCTACAACACCCTTGGTCTGCCTACATGTGGGTTCGAGATCGTCCAGTCGCCGGGATTCGGAGGTTCACCGCTTCGGACGCCGGCGGCGGCGTCGCGCAATCGCGACAGCCAGCGCCCCGGCAACCCCCAACAGCGCCACGGTCCCCGACCCATCGCTCCGCCCCACGGTGCATCCGCAGCCGTCGTGGTTTCCAACTGGCGTGTTGCCAGTCCCGGTCGCGGTGCCACGAACGTCGGCTGCCGACAGGCTGTTGAGGTCTGAATCGAAGCGCGCCACGTCGCTGGTCGGTACGACGACAGGGGCTCCGGTGGCGCCAATGAGTTCGATTCGCCGGGCGGCGGGGGCTTCGCCGGCGTATGTCCAGGTCGTGTTCCCGTAGAAGCGATTGACGCCGGGAAGGTCGATGGTCTGCCCATCCTCG
>JBDSME010000586.1:0-9665 GCA_039916065.1 Polyangia bacterium | reverse complement strand
CCCCCGCGGGCGACTTCTACTTCATCATGGAGTACCTCCAGGGTGAATCGCTGGCCGACCGCCTGAAGCGAGAGATCATCCTTTCCCAGACCCGCGCCCTGGCCATCGCCGCGCAGGTTGCCGACGCACTCGGTGCCTCGCACGACCACGGCATCATCCACCGCGATCTAAAGCCGGAGAACATTTTCCTCATCGCCCGGCGTGGCAATCCGGACTTCGTGAAGGTGCTGGACTTCGGGCTGGCCAAGCTGACCCAGACCGAAGAGAAGGTGACGCACAAGACGCGCGCCGGCTCGGTGATGGGCACGCCTTACTACATGTCGCCCGAGCAGGGCGAAGGGAAAGTTCAGATCGATCACCGGGCGGATATCTACTCGCTGGGGATCATCCTGTTCGAGATGTTGACCGGAAAGGTTCCCTTCGGCGGCGAGGGCTACGGCGAGATCATCGTCAAGCACATCACCCACCAGGCCCCATCGGCCCGCAAGATCAATCCCGCCATCTCGGCGGCGGTGGAGATGCTCCTGTTCCAGGCACTGGCCAAGGATCGCAACGACCGCTTCCAGACCATGCACGAGTTTCGTGAAGCCCTCCTGGACCCGGAGGGTTACCTGGCCGGGGCGCCGTCCGTCGGCGTGCCCTCCGAACTGACCGGCGTCACCCGTCTGGCGGCCCCCATGGCCAGACGGGACATGACTTTCGACTCGACCGTGGACTTCGGTTCGCACCCCGGAGGTGGCGGCGGGGTGGTGGGACGCCCGGCGGTCGGTCCTTCCACGTTCCGGCACGGGGTGGGCCAGCTGGTCTCGGGGGGTCAGGGGCAGGGAGGGGTTCCCACCCTTGCGCCCAAGTCGGGACAGAAGGTCGTGCTCACCATCATGGGTGGGGTGGCGCTGGCTGGTCTGGCCATCGTCATGGCCGGCCGCCCCAAGCACGAGCCCAAGCGACTTACCCTCGGCACCACACCGTCGATGGGGCAGCCCACCATTGTGAAGACAGTGCCGAAACTGGTGCGCATCAACCTCTCCTCTGACCCCGACGGAGCCATCGTTACCCGGGCAGACGACGGGGCACCGCTGGGACGAACGCCTCTGTCGCTCGAGGTTCCCTACAGCGACGAGACGGTGCAGTTCGTGCTGCGCAAACCGGGATACGAAGACAAGGTCATGCTGATCGTGCCGAACCTACCGGCGCCGATCTTCGCCACCCTGCGCCCGCTGGACAGGGTTCCCGCCGGCGGTCCAGGGGCGGCCGGGCGGCGGTCCTCGGGTGGCAAGGAGATGCGGCGACAAGGAGCAGCGGCGCCGTCTCCCTCACCACCGCCGCCCGACGCCCCCCCGACCGCGCTTCCCAGGAAGCCGCACTCCCCTGCCGTGGACGAAGACGAGGTCCTGGAACCCAACTTCAAGTAGCCGCCGCCCGCTCGGCGGCGCGATCGCGTCAGCGGTCGCCGGTGATACGGCGGCGCAGAGCCGCCTCCAGGGTCGGTGGAGCTGTAAATATCTCCGACGGATAAGTCCGGTCGGCGACCATGTGCGCGTAGATGTCGTCCGCCCCGGAGCTGTTCAGAGCCAGACCTGAGATGTATTCGAGCTTCAAGCTGAAATCGCGGTTGAGCGGCGTATTGGGATACCAGCGCTTCATGTCGGCGGCTCCCGCGCCGTAGGTGGCCAGAAGGTCGACGGCTGAACCGATCTTCACCTCCCGCAGCGACTGTCCGATGATCGGGGTGTGGTCTATCCGCGCCTGGATTTGAGTCAGGTCCATATGCAACCCACCGGTTTGTCCCAGCAGCACCACATCGTATCCCTTGCCGTTGGCGGCTGAATTCCAGACCGTCCCTTGTGGAAATGCGTCCATGAACGTTTTGGCCTGTATCTGGATGGCCAGCTCATTGGTCTCGTAGAGCGGCACCCATTGGGTGGCAATGCCCCCTGGCTTGAGGCGCGATTTCACCACGGCGTAGTACTCCCGCGAGAACAGCACCGAGTTGCCGCGCACCCACGGATGGATGGGATCCGAGGTGATGATGTCGAAGGCCTCGCGGGTGGTGGCCAGGAAATGGCGGGCGTCGTCGAAGACCACCTCCACCTTGGGGTTCTTCAGAACATCGTAGTTTTCCAGGGCGAACTGACTTGCTGCTCCCACCACCCGCGGCTCGATCTCGCAGATCACCACCCGCTTGATCTCCGGATGTAACGCCAGGGCCCCGGCGGTGGTCCCCGCCCCCATTCCCACCACCAGCACCGATTCGGGATGCGGGTGGGCCAGCGCCGACAGGTGACCAAGGAGGCGTTGCAGGCGCATGTCGTTGGGATTGTTGGTCGCCTCCACGCGGCCCGAGACATGGAAGTTCTTGTACCCGTCGGGAGCGACGTGCACCGCCACTGTCGAGGCGGCACCCTCGCTGACGTACGGATACTGATCGCGCGCGTCCACCCACCAGATGTAACGGCCGTGGGCCAGGAATGCCGCGGAGGGGCCGGGGAGAAAACCCGCCGCCAGCGCTCCCACCGCCAGCGGCCAGGCCGCCGACGGCATGCGTTTCGTGGTACGCGCCCCCGCGCCCGGTTGCCAGTCCCGCGCCAGCACATAGAACAACACCGCCGCGGAAATTCCGGCGATGATGGCCAGGCTCTGTTCCGCCCATCGCGATCCGAATGAAGGCACCGCCCAGAAGCTGACCGCGAGCGCACCGACGATGGCCCCCAGGGTGTTCGACGCATAGACGTGCCCGCTTGATCTGCCGGTGTCACCACCGCTCGAGGAAGCGGCGGCCAGTGCGAAGGGGAAACTCATCCCCCACAACACGGCGCCCGGCAGAACCACCGCCATCGCGCGCAGCACGTGCAAGGCGTGCAGGGCGGCGAGGGGCGTGGCGGCGGGAGGCGAGGCGAAGGGAAGCACGTCGGCGAGCAGATAGGCCGCCGACAGCACCGCCGGCACCAGCGCCAGCTGGGTCCAGGCGAGCGCACGCGCCGCGTGCTGGCCACGCCGGAGCAGGTATGACGCCGCGATGCTGCCCAGTCCCAGTCCCGCCAGGAACACCGCCAGGATAATGGAGAAGGCATAGACCGTCGCGCCGAACAACAGCGTCAACAGGCGCGTCCAGATCACCTGGGCGCCGAGCGCCGTTAAGCCCGAAAGTCCCACGGCCAGGTAGACCGCCCGCAACTCGTCACTGCGAGCGCCCGCCGGACGGGGAACCTCCGCCACCGTCCATTGCTCCTCCGGTCGCGCGGTCTTCGACCTTCGAAAGGCCGTCCACCCCACCAGGAAATTCAAGGCGGCAGCCACCGCGGTGGCAACCCAAACGTCCCAGACCGCCAGCAGATAGAATCCCGACAACAGGCAGCCAAGCACGGCGCCAGTGGTGTTTGCCGCATACAGCGACGCCAGACCGGACATGCCGCGACGGCCATGCGCGTAGCGCCGGGCCACGGCGGGCAAGGTGGCGCCCATCAGCGCGGTGGGAGGCAACAACAACATGGCGGCGATGACCGCCCGCAGGGCGATGCCAACGGTCCCATACCCGACCAGACCGACGTACACCAAGCGCACCGCCGGCAACAGCACCGGCATCAGGAGGCCGAACAGTCCTATCCCCACCTCCAGCACCGCGTACACGCGCAACGCATTCCGCTCGGGAGATACCAGGCGGGCGAACAGCAGGCTGCCCAGGAACATTCCGCCCATGAAGCTGGCCAGTACGATGCCGACCGACAGCGCCGAGGCGCCGATCACCAGACGGAGCAGGTGGAACCACACCACCTCGTAAATGAGGGCGGCGGCGCCACTGGCCACGAAGATGAGGCGCAACAGGTCGTGAGTCGACAGCCGAGACAACCCCGGCCTCCCGCTGGTTTCCGCCGCCACCCCGGCGGAAGGTGTCTTCTTGGCGAATAGCCAGCGGCGGGCGCCGATCAGGGCCATCAGCAACGCCAGGATGCTGAGAGCAAGGCGTCCGTTGCTCTCGCGCCCCACCGCGTCCAGTTGAGCCGCCGTGGGGCCGGCGGGCCGGGCGTTGGCCGGCGGCGGCGCGGCGGCCAACGGAGCATCGACGACAGGGAAGGCAGGGGGGAAGGGCGCCGGGGCGTGGCAATACGCCGCGAACTCGGAGATGGAGAACGCCCCGTCGCCCTGCGCCTCCCCCACCCGCAGGTAGCGGACTGCGACGGGCAAGATCTGCAGCACGCGACCGCGCAAGCCCGGACCGCGATCCACCACGTTGGGCATCTCCCCCAGGAATTTGAAGCTGCCTGGTCTGCCATCGAGCGAACCGCTGATGCGGTAGGTGTCGTTGGCGTCGGCCTGCAAGTAGAGGGCGCCGACGGTGCTGGACTCTCCCAGGTCGTAGGTGACCGCGCCATCGCCCACCAGCTTGATCGCCAGCGGCACGTCCCAGATCGCCCCCTCGGGCCCGATCGAGCCGTTGGTGATGAGGGCGGCATCGCCGGTCAATTCGCTCCGCTGCGAGGGCAGCCTGCCGGCCAGCAGGTTCTCCGTGCCACATTCCCCCATGCTGGCCGGTGGCGGGTCCGCGGCGCGGACAACAGGCCCACCGCCTCCGAACCAGCCCAGAAGCAAGAGGGCGGAACCGAGCAAGGGAACAATCATCAAAATGCGTTTTGAAACAATCTTGGCGGTCAAGAAGCGAGCTCTCATCATTCTCCAGTCGGTCCCATTGGGAAGGACCCGGGTGGGAAGGCGGGTACGGCACCGCTTTCTAGCGGACAGACTACCAAGAGCGGCCGCGCAATGATCAAGGGCGGCCGGGCCCGAGGCGCGCGCTATGAGCGCCACCGTCCCGAGCAGACCGTCCTCTACAAGACGGGAAGAACGCGCCGTGGCCGTTGTGTTTAATCTCTGACAGGCGGCCGTTGGAGGTTTCCCGAAGTCGCGCGGCCGGCTGCCCGGCGTCCGAGGCACACCCCCGAGGCACAGCGCTTGCTGTTCTGCCCGTTCATGAAGACCGGCGTCAGAAGACCACATGGTCGGGACGTTCACGGCCACCGACGACACGCTCGTGGCCATCGGCGCGAACGCGAAGGACGGCGCGCGCTCGCAGATCACCATCACCTACTACGCGAACGCAACCCTGTTCGCGACCCAAGCACTGCGGCCCACGGGCTCTCACACCGGCGTCGTCGGCAAGTGGGCCGCGACGGTGAAGGTCGCGTTCCTCGACGAGCCTACCCGACCCGCCGAGGGCGGCGACGTGACTTACGAGTTCCGCGCAGACGGAACGTTCACCGCGGCGAGCAGCAGCACCAGCGGCGCCGGCGTGACCCAGCAGGGGACCTACCGCGCTGAGGCGCCCGATGTTTTGCAGGTCATCCGCAGTGGCGGGACCGTCGGCCAGTCCCTGCAGATGATCGACGACGCGGCGCTGGTGTTTCCGACCCGCATCTTCCATCGCCGCTGAGCCCTGGGGTTCTCCTTTCGTCACAGACCCGGCCGTGGCGGGAGCTGCGGTTCCCATGGCGCCGTGCGCCACCACGCAGCTTGGGCCCTCATTTGTTGAACCTTTATTGCCCTTTGTGGGCCATTCATGGGAGGCGAAGGTTTTGTCTTGACCCTCAGCGGGCGTACGCGCACTGTACGCGGATGACTTACAGCGACGCTGGCGTGTTTGGACGGGTGCGGTTGTTTGGTTTCGGGTCAACTTTGGCTTTAGTGGCGGCCGGCCTATTAACTTCCCCTGTTGCGCAGGCGGAGGTGACGCGAACCGGGTACACCCCGGTCGTGGTGGCCAGTACCGGGAAATGCCTGGATGTGGCGGGCGGATCCACGGCGCCCGGTGCCGAGGTACACCAGTGGCGCTGTAACTTCAACGCCAACGAGCAGTGGACGCTACAGGCGTTCGGAGGCGGGTATCGGGTCATCAACCAGAACAGCAATCAGTGCCTGTACGTTTCGGGCGGAAGCACGGTGGCCGGCGCCCCTATTGTGCAGAACACCTGTACCGGGGGGGCAGGAGAGCTGTGGAACATCGCTCCGGTTGCCGGGGGGTATCAATTGGTCTCCCGCACCAGCAACCTGTGCGCGGGCGTACTGGACAACAGGACGGACGACGACGCCCCGTTCGTTCAGGCCGCCTGCGGCGCCACGGGAAACTTCGTTTTCACGTTCTCCGCGGGAGTGATTGCTTCCTCGACTGTGATCAACCTGCAGGCGACCCACAGCGGCAAGTGCTTGAACGTCAACGGAAACAGCACCGCAGCGGGCGCCGCTATCATCCAGTACCCTTGCAAGGCACCGCCCAACGTCGCGCAAAACGAGCAGTGGACGCTTGTTCCCTCCGGCAACAATTACCAGGTGAAATCGGTGAGGAGCAGTCTCTGCCTTGCCAACGGTGGCAGCACCAGCTCCGGCGCTGGGTTGATCCAATCGACCTGTAGCACCGCCACCAGTGGACTGTGGGCATTGAAACCGGTCGGCAAGGTGTACCAGCTGGTGGCCCAAAACAGCAACCTCTGCCTCACTGTTCCGAACGCCAATCAGGCTGACGTGCAAACGGTGCAGTCGACCTGCGGCACCGCCTTGAATCAATTGTGGGCGCTGTCCTTTGCCACGACGCCGTCCAGTTTTACCGCGGTGATTCCGCTGTCCGTGAATCCCATTTCGGCCGCCAACCTGCCGAACGGCAAGCTGTTGATGTGGTCCGCCTATGACGAATACACCTTCGGTGGAGACAACGGACGGACGTACACCTCCGTGTTCGACCCGGCCAACAACACCTCGACCAAGGTCCTGGTGACCAACACCGGCGCCGACATGTTTTGCCCTGGCACCACCAACCTGGTGGATGGGCGCGTGCTGGTGAACGGAGGCAGCAGCGCCGACAACACCAGCATCTACGACGTGGCCACCAACGCCTGGACGGCCAGCGGCCTCATGAGAATTCCCCGGGGCTACCAGGCCAACACCCTGATTCCGAACGGTTCGGTGTTCACCCTGGGCGGCTCATGGAGCGGTGGCACGGGCGGCAAGAACGGTGAGCTGTGGACCAATGGAGTCTGGAATCGCCTGACCGGCGTGTCGGTCGAGCCATTCCGCGGGGTGGGCGAGCCCGGTGGCGCCTTCCGCGATGACAATCACATGTGGCTGTTCTCGCTGAGCAACGGTCGTATCTTTCACGCCGGACCGAGCGCGGCGATGCACTGGGTGACCACGGCGGGAGTGGGCGGAGTCGCAAACGCCGGGAATCGAGGCGATGACGCCTATTCGATCAACGGTAACGCCACCCTCTACGCCCCGAACACCATCATGAAGACCGGTGGCGCGTCGGCCTACGAGAAAAGGAACGCCACAGCTTCGACGTATGTAATCCAGGTGAATCCGGCGACGCCATCGGCGACGGTGAAGAAGGTGGCGCCGATGGCCTACCCCCGCGCGTTTCAGACCAGCGTGGTTTTGCCGAACGGCCACATCGTGGTCGTCGGTGGCCAGACCTATCCGGTGCCTTTTAGTGACTCAACTTCTATCCTCGTTCCCGAGATCTGGGATTCGGAAACTCAGATCTTCCGCCAGATGAAGCCGATGGTCACCCCGCGCGTCTATCACAGCGCTGCCCTCCTTCTGCCGGATGGACGGGTCTACGTGGGCGGTGGTGGACAGTGTGGTAGCACCTGTTCGGCCAATCACTTCAACACCGAGATCTTGTCGCCGCCCTACCTGTTCAATCCCGACGGCTCGCCGGCCACGCGCCCCGTCATCAGCACCGCTCCCACGACGGCGAGCCTGGGTGGGACCTTGGACGTGACGACCACCGCGCCGGTCGCTTCTTTTGCAATCATGCGCCTCTCCTCGGTCACGCACACCGTGAGCAACGATCAGCGGCGTATTCCGCTGACGATCAGCGCTACCAGCGGGACCAACTCGTATACCTTGGCAGTGCCCGCTGATTCCGGCGTGGTGTTGCCCGGCTATTACATGTTGTTCGCCCTCAACGCGTCGGGCGTGCCCAGCGTTTCGACAACGCTGCGAATCAACTGAACAAGGGCTGGCGTGACCGACGGTCGATCCAGTGATTCGCCCGTTCGCCGGGGACGCGGTCTGAAACCCTTCACGCGGCTCGCGGGCGTAGGTCTGTTCGCCGCCACCGTCTGCGCACCGTCGCTGTTCCACAGCCCGGCGCTGCATGCGGGGCCTCGGCTGCCCCGGGCCAGTGATCCCGCGGGCGTCGCACGTCCGGCGAAGGCGCTCAAGACCACCGGCCCCAACGGAGAGCGTGTCCGGGGACAGGCAATGTTTCTCGGTGAGGTGCCGCTGAAGGCCCGCATTCGCGGACATTCCACTCCGTTGCCCGCGGAGGTGGTTGTCTGTGCGAACTGCCACGGCGCCAGCGATCGTAGGCTCGCCGTGCCGGGCGGGGCCCCGGGAGCGGCGCCTCGCGTGGACCGCGCTCTTCTGCTGGAATCGCGGACGCGTCGAGGCGGCCCCTCATCTACCTACGACGCCGCAAGCTTTTGTAACTTGCTGCGAACGGGGATCGATCCTGTGTTTATCCTGGTCGCGCGTGAGATGCCCACGTATGAAATCGATGAGGCGGGCTGCCGGGCGCTTTGGCGTTATCTGACTGAGGAGCTGCCACCCGCGACAAACGGCGGAACGGCACCCCCGACCGTCCCGCGCCAATGAGGGACGCGAATCAATGATGCTGTTGAGCGACCAGAGCCCGGATCGACTCCAGGGCGCAGACCGGGCCCCTCTTGACGAACGGTGGCTGTCCGCGCACCGGCTGCGGTCTCCGCCCCGGCGGCAGTTGTTGCGATTCATTGCGGCGGCGCTGCTGGCGCCCGCCGGGTTGGCACGCGCCGACGAGCTCAAAGACGTGAAGAAGAACGAGGCGTGGAAACGAGACCACGGTCGCATCCGTCCGCCAGTTCCGGTCCCCCAGCTGACTCTGGTGCGCCAGGACGGCGTGTCCACCACATTTCAGGACCTGCTGACAGACAGGATCACCGCTGTCCAGCTCATGTTCAGCCGCTGCACCACCACCTGTCCGATTCAGGGGGCCATTTTCGCGCGCGTGCAGAAGTTGATCTCAGACATGGGAAGACGACGCATCCAGCTGGTATCGATCACGGTGGACCCGGAACACGACACCCCGGCGGTGATGAAGGCGTGGCTGCGTCGCTTCAAGGCCGGCCCGAGTTGGCTGGCGGCCACACCCAACATCGCTGATGTCGAGCGGCTGCGCGACTTCGCAGGACGGGGCCTGAACCCCGCCGACAATCACTCAACCCAGGTACAAATGTTCAGCCGCAAGGGGCTGTTGGTATTTCGAACCGGCGACCTGCCCGCCGCCGAAGAGATCGCCGACATCCTGCGAGCCCTCTAACGCGGTGGAGAGGGGCGGAGCTACCCGAGGACCTGATTGCGGCCAGCGGCCTTGGCCGCGTAAAGCTGGTCATCGGCCAGCTTGATCAGGCCTTCAACCTCCCGGACATTCTCATTCACCCCCGCCACCCCCATGGAGATGGTGACATCGATGGAGGTGTTCTCGAATCGAAATTCCTGGTCCTGCACCAGTTGCCGCACCTTCTCGGCGAAGGTCCGGGCGGCGTCGAGGGAGATCTCGGGCAAGACGATGGCGAACTCCTCGCCGCCATAGCGGGCGAAGAGATCCTCGCGACGAATCTTCAGCTTCACCGCCGAGG
>JBDSME010000585.1:0-2569 GCA_039916065.1 Polyangia bacterium | reverse complement strand
CGATGCATCGCTGACGCGCCGGCCGATGCGCAGGCTGGCCTCACCGTTGCGACAGATGGGGGCGGAGATCTCCGGGCGGGTCGAATCGGCCAAACCGGAGGAGATCTACCCACCCCTGGTGGTGCAATCCGCGCCGGGCGGCAAGCTGCGCGGGCTCCGGGTGACCTTGCCCGTGGCCAGTGCTCAGTTGAAGAGCGCGCTGGTACTGGCCGCGCTGCAGGCGCAAGGACCGAGCGAGATCAGCGAACCCGGTCTTTCGCGCGACCACACCGAACGGATGCTGCGGCACCTCGGGGCGCCTTTGATCGCTGATCCCGTGGCCCGCTCTGTTCGCGTGGATCCCACGGGATGGGATGGGCGGCTGCGTGCTTGCCCGCTGGTGGTGCCGGGGGACCTCAGCTCGGCAACCTTCCTGATCGTCGCGGCCCTGATAGTTCCCGGCAGCGACGTCACTGTGGAAGGGGTAGGGCTCAATCCCACGCGCGCGGGCGTGATCGATGCGCTGAGGGCGATGGGCGCCAATCTGGAGGTGGAGATCACGGGTGATGCCATGGGCGAACCGGTCGGCAAGGTCCGCGCCCGCGCCAGTCGGCTGCGCGGGACGCGCATCGACGGCCTGCTGGCGTTACGGTCGATCGATGAAGTTCCGGCTCTGGCCATGGCAGCCGCGCTGGCCGACGGTGAGACCGTTTTCGCCGACCTGAAAGAGCTGCGGATCAAGGAGTCGGATCGCATCGCCTCCCTGGCCCGCGAGCTGGGTCGTGCCGGGGTGCCGGTGACCGAGCAGCCGGACGGGTTGACCATCACCGGCCTCTCCGGCGCAGGAAACAGCCTGCGCGGCGGCACGGTTTCACCGATGCACGACCACCGCATCGCCATGTCCGGAGCAATTCTGGGGCTCGTCGCCGATGCCGATACTGTCATCCCGGCCGATGAGATCGGCACCTCGTTCCCCACCTTCGCCGACGTGCTCCGAGATCTCGGCGGCAACCTCTGACGCCGCTCCGCCATCCTAGTACCGCGCCACAGTGAATCTGATTGGCTGATTTGCTCGGGGACTCCTCACCTCGCCCCACGAAAGTGGGGAGAGGTCGGCCGAAGGCCGGGTGAGGGGACCGCGCTGCGATCATGCGTGCACCCCTCACCTTTATCCTCTCCCCGCTCCGCGGGGCGAGGACAAACAGCTTCAGTACGACGCACGTCAGTTGCCAACGGGACCTCCGCTACCGATCGAAATCACTGCTGCGGCGCACTAGTTGGTGCGGACCGAGACGTAGCCGGTCAGGGCGGTGATGTCGATCCGGAAGTCGAAGTCGGGGCTGTTGGACGGCAGGCGGCTGTTCTGTACGTAGATGGTCGCTCCGGTGGGGACTGGTTGTCCCACCAGTTGCGCATTGCCCTGGTTGGAAAAGTCGATGTCGGCGTGGATGGTCGCGCTCAAGGTGCCTGCGCCCGGGGCGGCCACACCCGGCGTGACCACGCCCGTGAAGGTGACGCCCGCGGGGGCCCGCAGCAGGCGCGCGACAGGGTGAGCCGTGGTCGGAACCATGGGCGGCGCTCCTGCGGTCGCTCCCGCCACCCAGGGCCGCAGTTCGATACGATCCGAGAACACGAAGGCGCGGAGTCCGAGGCTGGTGCTGACCGCTTCCACCCGCGACTTTTGGAGCTCGCGGGCGACGTCGCTCGCCAGGTCACGACCCTCCCGAGCGCGGTTGTCCTTGTTGAAGCTGGGCGCCGCCGCGGCGCTGAGCACGCCTATGATCACCACCACGATCATCAACTCGGTGAGCGTGAAGCCACCGGTATTACGAGACCTGCTTGCGATGCACCCCACCACAACGAACATCGTCCGCCGACGCCTGAAAATTGAGCCGGGCGCCGCCTCCGCGTTAAAAGGGAAAAGCCAGCGCCACCGAGGTGACCGTGGCCACCGCCGGCGAGGCCGCGGTTCCCCCGCCGCCGTGGCTGCGCGAGATGGTGAGACTGGTGCCCACCATCGATGTCACCGCACCCGCGCCGATGAGCCCCCCGGCCACCGCGCTGCGCAAACGGTTGTCGTCGCAGGTGGGTACGCCGGTGGCGTGACAGTCGGGCATGGTGATGAACAGCGCCAAGCCTATCCCCACGGCCAGGGCGCCGCCCATCGCCGCCGCCAGCGGTGGGACCAGGGAGGGAAGCGGTGGGGGAGGGGGGGCTGGCGCCACCACCACCACGGGCGCGGTGTCTTGCAAATCAGGCTTCACGGCATCGGCCAGCTTCAGCATGTATTCCCGCGCCTCGGCCACCGTGCACACATCGCAACTGCGGGACTTGGTGGAAATCGGCAACGCCGCGGGCGCCGACCCCTCCGTCGAGAAGAGGCGCGCCACCATCTTGTAGCCGTTGCCGGCGACCTCGACCTTCACGCGCAGCACGTAGCTGACGCCCAGCAACCGGCCAATATTTTTCAGGCAGGCGGACGAATCACAGCCTCCCAGCTCCGGAGTGGCCTCCAGTCGCCGGCTGACATCGACGGGATCGAGCACCTGCACCCCGGAACGGACCAACCCCAGCACAAACCCATCCTGCA
>JBDSME010000584.1:0-5152 GCA_039916065.1 Polyangia bacterium | reverse complement strand
GCGGCAGCGGCACCCGTTCCGCCCGCGCCACCGCTTCCATTGTCTCCCCCGCTACCGCTTCCGCCGGTGCCGTTTCCGGCCACGCCGCCTGTGCCATTTCCGCCGCTCGCGACGCCTGCGGCGCCGCCCCCCCCACGGCCACCAGGTCCGCCCGGGTCGGTGCCTCCGACACCTCCGGTGCCACTTCCACCTGAACCGAGCTCCGGACCCCCATCGGTCGGCGCCACGTCAATCGACAGATCGGGGCCCAGGTCGCCGGCGCCGGCATCAGTAATGACTGACCGCTCTGATGCAGCGTCCGAAACATCCCCAGTGTCAGGTCCTGGGGTGACGTCGGAAATTGCGTCGGCCACAACGCTGTCGGAATGGTCGCCGCCCCGTGCGCCATCGTGAGTGGCGTCAGTGTTAAAGCTGGCGTCGGGCCGCCCGCTGCTTCCGCCGCAACCCGCGGCCAGTGCAATGGTCAGGAACGCCGTTTCGAACGGCAAGCGGCCTCTGACGATAACGGTCCATCTAGCATTGCGGCCAAGGTGCAGAGGCATCGGAAAGGACCTTATCGTCAAGAGGCACGCTCGGGCCAGTTCATCGGCGGTAACGGTGACAGATGTCACTCACCACCGCCTGCCCGGTCGGCGGCATCTACCACGCAGCTCCTGCTTCCTTTCGGGGTCTGGATACCCACGATAGACCCGCCAGGGGCCCGCCATACTTCACTGTCCCGGGCTCCCGGACCGCCAAGGCCGCGCCACTGCCGCCTTCGCCCCCAGAGCCCATCGACGAGCCACCGTCGACCGAGTCATCGGGCCGGCGGGGCCGACGCCACCGTCGCGCCCGGCAGATCCGCGACCACGGCGGGCCATGTCGGGGATGAGCTTGGACAGACGTCCGCCTTCTGCGGACACGCGTCCAGGTCTGGTGGACGAACACGGCAGGACCTTGGACCTCCGGCAGCCCCACAGCCCGAAAAGGCGGCAACGTTCCTGCCCAGGCCGAGGAATCGTCGCCGGCGCCGCGGACTAACCCTGGTACGGACGTTGCTGTGTCCCCCCCTCGAAAGGGAACCCAACATGAAACGTACTTTGAGAGCCATGAGCCTGCTCGCGCTGCTGTTCGCGGCCGCCTGCAACAACACCACCTACGTCGCCAAGACCGTCACTCCATCATCGATGAAGGCCGAACAGAGGATGACGTTCTACTGGTGGGGCCTGTCGGGGGTGGGCGAGGTCAATGTCGCACAGACTTGCGGTGATCGCGGTGCCGCCCGCATCAACACCCAGAACACCTTTACCGACTCGTTGCTGGGATTGGTCACGCTGGGCATCTACACGCCGCGGACGGCATTCATCACCTGCGGCGCGGGAACCGGAAATTCCACATGAAAACGAGAATGGAAATGAAGACGCCAATGACGACGAAAGTGAACCTGAAACTGATCGCCCTGGCGCTGGGGAGTGTGCTGATGACCGGGTGCTACACCACGCGTATCGTCAGCGGCGCTCCACCGCAATCCGTGGCACCCCTGGCCCAGGAAAGATGGCACCACACGGTGGTCGTCGGGATGGCGGAGGTGTCGCCGCCCGTCGATCTGGAGGCGAATTGTCCCGGTCGAGCCTGGTCGGAGATCAAGGAGGAGTCGACGTTCCCGAACGGCGTCGTTTCGTCCGTGACCTCAAGCCTGTACACGCCTCGAACCTATACCGTCACTTGTGGCGCGGCGATGGCATCAGCGCCGGCGCCTTCGCCGCCCGCGGTTGGCCGGTAATGACGAGTCGCTGACGGCGGCCCTACCCCCGGCCCCCCGGGGAGTAGGGCCAAGCCACGGAGGTCGGGTATGTTCGCGCGATGAGCGTTGCCCGGAGCACCCTGACGAGCCGCCTGGGCTTTGGCGTCGTGGCCACCGGCGGCGAGGAGGGGCGCGCCCTGGTGCAGCGACGGTTGGCCTTTTACCTGGGCGGCGTCAGCCTCATGTGGCTCACCATCTCGGCGACGGGCGCGTCCTCCACCCTCCTTTTCATGCCGCAGCTGATGTCGGCGCCAGGGGCGACGCGGGCGGGGATCATCCACCACCTCGGCTTGATCGGACTGGCGGCGGCCTGGCTGTTCTGTCGGCGCGGGCGGCGCTCGCTGGCGGTGTTGAGCTGGGTTGACGCAGGTACCACCATCGCCTTCTCCCTGGTGATGTCGTCGATCATGGACGCCGTGGACCTCAGGTTCAGGCCCGACATGAGCATGACCCTCGGCCTTTCATGTGCGCTGATCGGACGCGCGGCCGTGGTGCCCAGCCGGGGCGGTCGGACGCTGGCCATCGGCGCCGTGGCGGCGGTGCCGGTGGTGCTGGCGACCTGGTTTGCCCACGTGGCCGCGGGTGCGGGACGTCCCATGCCGCCGCCGGTGCCCACCCTGCAAATCGCCATGTGGTTGCTGTTCGGAGTGCTGCTCTCGACGACCATCTCCCGGGTCATCTATGGCCTGTCGAGACAGGTGCAGGACGCCGCACGGCTGGGGCAGTACACGCTGCAGCAGAAAATCGGCGAGGGGGCTATGGGAGTGGTGTATCTGGCGAGGCACGCGCTGCTGCGGCGGCCGACCGCCATCAAGTTGCTGGCCGCGGGACGGACCGGTCAGCAGGCGCTGGAGCGATTCGAACGCGAGGTGCAAACGACGAGCGCCCTCCGGCACCCGAACACCGTCGCCATCTACGATTACGGACATACACCGGATGGCGTCTTTTACTACGCGATGGAATACCTGGACGGTGTCGATCTCGAGCTGTTGATCCAGCGAGAGGGTCCGCTCCCCGAGGCGCGCGCGGTGCACATCCTCATTCAGATTGCCGGGGCGCTCGACGAGGCACATGCCGCGGGGCTGGTTCATCGTGACATCAAACCGTCGAACGTGCTGTTGTGCGATCAGGGGCACCGGGCCGATTTCGCCAAGGTGCTGGATTTCGGTCTGGTGAAGGAACTGGCGACCGATGTGACCGATGCCAGCTCGACGCAAACCCTGACCGGGACCCCCCTTTACATGTCACCGGAGTCCATCAACGCGCCCGCAACGATCGATGGGCGCAGCGATATCTACTCCCTGGGCGCCCTCGGGTACGCGTTGGTCACCGGCACGCCCCCTTTCGCCGGTGCGACCACGGTGGAGGTGTGCGCCCAGCACCTGTATTCGCCGGTGGTGCCGCCATCCGCGCGACGCGCGCAGCCGCTGTCACCGCAGCTGGATGCGTTGCTGGTGAGATGCCTGGCCAAGGACCGATCCGAGCGGCCCGCCCGCGCCGCGCTGCTGGCCGAAGAGCTCGCGGGCTGTGCGGTGGCGTTTTGGACCGACGCTGACGCTCGGGCGTGGTGGGACACGCGTGGTGGGACATTGCGTGCCGAACGACGGGCCAGCGCCGCCAGCGCCGGGGGTGACACCCTGGCCATCGACCTGGCCGCCCGCGCCCGGGAGGTGGGGTGAGCCGACCACGGGGACGGCAGGAACCTCGGCGCGACGCCAGAGATCCCAGGCGGCGTCCCTCTTCGGGCAGCGGCGCACCTTCGGGAATCACCACGCAGGCGTCGGAGTGGACGTCCGCGTCGCAGTTCTCGATCGTGTCACGCAGCCGGCGCGTCCACGTCTGGTGGCCGGCGCCGCGTTCGAGAAGTGGAGTTGGCCTTTCAGGTGAGGATGTCGACGTGTGCGGGCACGACGGCGTTCGGCACGGAGTCGGCGGTTGCCACAGCGGCGGGGCTGGCCTGCTGCGGCACGTCGTCGCGGTGGTAGGCCGCGATCACATCCGGACGCGGCAGGGCGACGATGGCGCTCTTCCCCTGGTGCGATGCTGGTGACCAGTTGGTGCGCAGGCGGTAGAGCGCCTCGGTAACCCCGGTGAGCCCCCCTCCGGTCTCAGGAGGGGGATCGCCGTGTGGCGGCAGGGGACGCTGCGTCTGGCCGCTGGCCGGGCCCGCCGTGAAGGTTTCATCCCCCGCACCAGCCGCCGCCACCAGGGACACGGGAGCGCCGCCGCGCACGGGGCTTGTCGGTGCCTGAACGACAGCAAACACCGACGGCCGCCCAATCTCCATGAGACGGTAATCGGCACCTCCGATGGACTTGATAAGGGCAGCGGCGCTACATGCCCTGCTGGCGCCCGGCACCTTGGTGCGTCAGAAAGATGGGTAGGCTTCGCTGTGCCACCGCGGGCGGGTCACGCGCGCCTCGTCGCGGGGGATGCCGGCGCGTACCCAGCCCTCGGTGAACACCAGCATGGCCACGCGCGAACGGATCAGATCGCGGAGGCTGCGCGCACGACTCTTGTCGTCAACTTCACCCATGCCCACGTCGCCCACGCCGACGCCCACGTTGACCAGCCAATGCTCGCGATAGAGCGGCGGGTCGGACTTGAGCAGCAGCCGGTCGAAGCTGTCTCCCATGGTGATCACCAGGTCGGCCCCGGCGAGCAGCGCGGGGGTCAGGGACCGGGCCTTCACAGCCGCCAGGTCGCCACCCACCTCGTGCATCGCCGCGACAACGTGCCGGTCGAGGCGCACCGGCAACCGCGGCGCGGCTAGCGTTGCAGTGGCCTTGCGCGGATCCGCCAGCAAGGAAAACCAGGCCGTGGCGATCTGCGCGCAACCGATATCGTCGGGGCTGGCGAACAGCACCGTCTCCGGCTTCCGCGAAGCCGCCCTTGCCGTTACCACCGCGGCCACCGCCGGTTTGGCCAATCTACCGTCATGACGATCATCAAGGCGCGCCCCGCTGGAGTGTTTGGCCGAAAATCCCCCCACTACATCCCGTTGGCGGACAATACGGCCGCGAATGCCACGATGAAGTGACAATCGTGTGACACCAGGCCGACGGGGGAAATCGCAAACGTTGGCGCTGGTTTACGGGGCCGCTCTACGGCGCAATCGTGACCTGAAAGCTGGCGAAATCTGAACCGCCTCGGCTGTCGCGCAGCACCACCCAGAAGTGCACGGAACCCGATGCCCCCGGCGCCCCGCCCATCACCGGTGCGGTCCAGCTGTTCTCGGAGGATAGTTCCCTGTCCTCGGAAGCCCGACCCGTGCGATCGTGCAGGTACTCGCCCGCGGTGGTGAACCAGGAAACGCGCAGAGCCTCCCGGGTATCCACCAGAGTGCGGGCTGCCCTGTCGAACACGGGA
>JBDSME010000583.1:0-3342 GCA_039916065.1 Polyangia bacterium | reverse complement strand
AAGAGCATCGTGGCCTCCAATCTGGCGCTGGCCATCGCCCAGACAGGGTCGCGGGTGGTGCTGGTGGACTGCGACCTCGGGGCCGCCAACCAGCACGTCCTTTTCGGAATCGACCGCCCCAAGCCGGGCATCCAGGGACTCCTCGACCACAAGATTGAATCACTGGACCAGGGCCTCACGCCCACGCCCCACCCCAACCTGCATCTGGTGGCGGGAACAGGGGCATCCGTGGGGGCAGCCAACATCAACCACGGTGAGAAGCAGCGGATCATTCGCCGTATCCGCGCCCTCACGGCAGACGTTATCCTCATCGATGTCGGGGCCGGGGTGAGCTTCAACGTGCTGGACTTCTTCGAGCAGGGCGCCCAGCGGTTGCTGGTGGTCACGCCGCAGGTGACCTCCATCCAGACGGCTTACTCATTCTTGAAGGGCGCCGTGATGCGCACCCTGCAGCACCACGCCGAGAAGTCCGCGGAGCTCGAGCTGCTGGCGCCGGCGGCGAAGAGCGGTGAGAACGAGAAGGTCAGCCAGATCCTGGCGCGCGTTCGGGACCAATCTCCTGCCCTGGCGGAAGCCATCGACAAGATCCTGGTGCGCTTCGGCGCGCAGATCGTCGGCAATCAGGTGTTCGAAACCGGGCAGGCGGGAATCTTCCATGCCATCACGCGCATGATTCAGGACTTTCTGGGAATCACGGTGCCGATCCTGGGGACGGTGCGAGCCAGCCGGCGCATCCGCGAATCGGTGAACCTGCGCAAGCCGATGATGTTGGGGCCGAAGGACGAGGACACCCGCGCTTTCCAGCAGATGGCGGAAGCGCTGCTGGCCGAGGACGTCGCCATCGACGATCTGCTCTCCGATGAGAACAGCATGCCTCACAAGTTGGACCCAAGCGCTGGCGACGGGCGAACGACGGTGACCCTGTCCGCGTCGACCGGTGCCACGCCGCCGCGCCTTCCTGGTGAACGTGGGTCGACCGAGGTAGCGACCGCCAGCGGCAGCAACACGGGCGACCCGCCGGACGCGCCGGAAGACAATTTTGACCGAGCGCCCACAACGGCCCCGACCATCCGCTTGCAGGCACCGGCGCCGCTGCCGGAGTCTGTCCCCGGTGCCATGCGGGTGCCGCCCGCGGTACCGGCCTTTCCCCCCACCGCCACCCCGGCTGTCACGCCAGCGGTCAGCGATGTGGGCGTCGGCGCGGGCGCGGCGGGAGGCCGTCAAGCGGCCAACGCGCTCCTCGATCCGTACATGCGTCGCTCGGCTCGTGTCGAAGTTGACTGGACTGGGAGCTTGCGCGACGGCATGGGTGTGCGCCCGGTGCGCATCCTGGAGGTCTCCGACGGGGGGGCGGTGGTGCAGCTCGCGCAATCGCTGGACCTTGGCCAGGAACTGACCCTGGTGTTTGAACAGATTCCCATGCAGCCCCAGGCTCACGTAAAGGTCATCCGTCGGGCCGCGATGGGATTCGTGTTGGAAGGTGATATCCCCCCGGTTGTCACCGCGGCGGCCGCTCCCACGGGTGGCGTCCGTCGTCTGGCCGGTTGACCTGGCCGGTTGACCTGGCCGGTTGACCTGCCCACGTTTCCGCGCGCCCTCCCGGTCCGTCCGCGAGGGGGCTGCGACAGTACTGTTAGACTCACGTCCTCGATGCCCAGCAAAGGGCGGCCTGTCCGCCACACACCAGAGGCCGATCGCGGCGCCGGCGTGGCTATGGCGGCGGAAGACGACGCCGCGGCCTTCGCGCAGGCGGTGAGCGGCGCGCGACAGCTGGGCGGGGTACCGAAGGTGTCGCCCCTGATGGCGGCCCCTGTTCCCGCGCCGCCGCCGCGAAGACCGCTTCCGGTGGCGCCCCCGCCGCTGGCCGCGGCGCTCACCAGCGCGGAGGGAGGGAGCGCCGCGGGCGACGCCTGGACGCTACGCGCCGACGGGGTCGATCGCCGGATGTTGCGGAAGCTGCGCGCTGGAGAAATTCCCGTCGAGGCGGAGCTGGATCTGCACGGTCTCACCCGGGCGCGCGCGGCGGCGGCGGTCGATCGATTCCTGGCGGCCGCGCGCGCGGGCGGGCGCCGCTCGGTGCTCATCATCCACGGGCGCGGCCTGCATTCGGGAACCGACGGGCCGGCGCTGCGCGACGCCGTGCGCGCCGCCCTCACCGGCGGAATTCACGCCGCCGCGGTGCTCGCTTGTTGCGCTGCACCACCGGCACGGGGCGGCGCGGGCGCCACGGTGGTGCTGCTCAGACGGCGAGAACCGTGATTTGTCCTCTGCCATATCCGGTGTATAGATCCGGCGTATTCAAGGCAGTCAAGTCAAGGAGATCTCAGCAATGACCCGCATCGCCATCAATGGTTTCGGCCGCATCGGAAGACTGGTATTTCGCGCCCTTTACACCCAGGGGCTGTTCGGCAAAGAGGTCGAGGTGGTCGCCGTTGGTGACATCGTCCCGGCCGACAACCTGGCCTACTTGCTCAAGTATGATTCCATCCAGGGCAAGTTCGAAGGGCAGGTGACCTCGAAGAAGTCGTCGCCGGACAAGGCGGAGGACGACGTGCTGGTCGTTGATGGCCAGGAGGTCAAGGTGGTCAGCGCCAAGACTCCCGCCGAGCTGCCGTGGAAGGCGCTGAACATCGACTACGTGATCGAGTCCACGGGTCTATTCACCGAGGCCGAGAAGTCCAAGGGGCACCTCGCCGCCGGCGCCAAGAAGGTCATGATCTCGGCTCCCGCCAAGAACGAAGACATCACCATCGTGATGGGTGTCAATCACGAAAATTACGATCCCGCCAAGCACAACATCGTGTCGAACGCGAGCTGCACCACCAACTGTCTGGCCCCGCTGGTGCACGTGGTGTTGAAGGAAGGATTCGGATTCACCGAGGGCCTGATGACCACCGTCCACAGCTACACCGCCACCCAGAAGACGGTGGACGGCCCGTCCAAGAAGGACTGGAAGGGGGGCCGCAGCGCCGCCCTCAACATCATCCCGTCCACCACCGGCGCCGCCAAGGCGGTGGCCCTGGTGCTGCCGCAGGTGAAGGGGAAGCTGAGCGGGATGGCCTTCCGCGTTCCTACTCCCACCGTGTCTGTCGTCGACCTGACCTTCAAGACCGAGAAAGACACCAACCTTCCGGACATCGCCGCCGCCGTGAAGCGCGCCAGCGAGACGTACATGAAAGGGATCCTCGGCTACAGCGAGGACGAGGTGGTCTCCAGCGACTTCATCCACGACCCCCGCTCCAGCATCTACGACGCCGGAAGTTCGATCGAGCTGAACAAGAATTTTTTCAAGCTGATCGCCTGGTATGACAACGAGTGGGGCTACTCCAACCGCTGCGTCGA
>JBDSME010000582.1:0-4352 GCA_039916065.1 Polyangia bacterium | reverse complement strand
GCACACGGGCGGTGAAATCTGGCGCCCCCCAGGTCGCCCGCATCCATCCGACCGCCGCTGAGATGTACACGCGGCCTGAGACATAGAATTCGGCGCCTGCATCAAGACCCCGGCCATAGAGCCAGGTAGTACCGGAGGCTCCGGCGACGGTCGTGCCCCCCACCGTGATGGAACCTTCCTGGCGGCCCGAAAGAACTCCGCCCGAGATGTGACCCTCGGCAAACGGAGTGACCCGACCGGGATACTGCACGCCAGCGGTTAACCCGAGCAGTCCGTAGGTGAGATTGATGCTGCTCCCAACCGCGGAGCCGTGGCCAGTGCCGCCCTGAAGCTGGAATCCTCCACGCATCCACGTTTCGGACAACGGATAAACGTCCAGATGCGCTCCCGTGAGCGGTACGGCCGAGGAATCCAGGTTGTTCACCGAAAACCGGCTGATTGACAGCTTCAAACGCGGACACGGCTGCGTCTCGACAGATGGTACGTGGTCACGCTCGCCGGGGGTTTCACGCAGGGAGGCAGCCGGCTCGCGGGCCCAGGCCGCGCCGGCAAATCCAACGATCAACGTGGCATCCAGCAACCAGGCCAGATGACGCGCAACGATCTTTCTGTTGCGGTTCAACATCGGAAACCAAGTGTGCATTCACTGCGCCACCCCCAAGACTCGGTCAGATCCCCAATAAACTGTCACATTGCCTGCCTGACTGGGGCGGAAGGTCAGCCTACGGTTCTATCGACCGCCACGCCATGAAAATGGGGTGTTTCAGATATGGGACTCAGGTAACCGAAAAGCATCAAGAATATGCTTGTAAAACGTCTGCCCGCGCGGCGGCCGTCGGCCGGTCGCGCATCGGCGAGGGGGCCGGACACCTACAGGTGGGGGTCGAGGCGAGCGCGCAGCGCCGCCTTGGGCACCGCCCCCCGGAACTCTTCGCGCTTCTCTCCGCGGTCCAGGAGCACCATGGTGGGGATGGCCTGGACCCCGAATCGGGCGGCGGCGTGCGGATTCTCATCCACGTTCAGCTTGGCGATTTTGAGACGTCCCGCCATATCTGCCGCCAATTGGTCCAGGATGGGACTCATGGTTCGACAGGGCCCGCACCAAGGTGCCCAGAAGTCCACCAGCACGGGCAGGGGCGACGCGTCGACCTCCACCGACCAGTCGCCATCCGTCACCGTGACCGGGGCGGTGGGAATCAGAGGCGTGTGGCAGCGGCGGCAAACGGGATTTTGACCGAGGCGATCGAAAGCCACCCGGTTCTTCGCCTTGCAAGCGGGGCAGCGGAGGAGTGGGTCAACCATCGAAGTCATCCCACCACAGTAGGCACGGTTTAACGGCCGACCAGCGTCTCAGGGGAGCAGCATGCGCCCAGACGCCGTTCGCGTACTCCCCTGGGCGCTGTTGCTGGGGGGCTGGGTGGCGACGGCGGCATGCTCCTCCGGCTTGAAATACTCGGCGAAGCGGGCAGGCGGGAAAGACTCGCGGATGCCACCATCGAACACCACATAGACCGCCGTGTCCGAGACCTCGTCGACGAATGCCCCCGATCCCACGCTACCCGCGTACCAATCTAGGGGACGCACCGTCAGAATGAAACGCTGCCCCCTACCTGGAATTTGCATTGTCAATCACTCCATGGCCGATCGGATTTCGGCTCTGAACAATTCTCATCACCGTGTCACCTACTCCCCGCGCGCAATCACGCCCTCTAGTTTGTCGACATATGCACGGCACAGAACGCCGCAAGGGTGAGGGTACACTATTTGGGAGGTTTAGCTGTCTCATGCCGCCAACGCTTTCCCCGTCGATGGGGGCTGGGCGAGATCGGGAGTTACATCTCGGGGGTGCTGCTGGGCCGTCCTGCGTCTGAGGGGCGTGTTGGAAGGCCGCCCTGCAGGACGTTCGGCAGAAAGGGCTGTGCGGAGCCTGGAACTCGTCACCACGCCAACGATAAGGTCTCCCACCCTGACGGGCAGACGTTCGGTCTTGAGTTCCACCATCTTTCGCCACGCCTCCTGCGCCGAGTCCAGGGGCGTCACGAACCCGTTCGCACCCGTGGCGCACCATTGCGCCGTCTTGTCGTGCGGCGCGCGAGACAGGTCAGCGAGAGATGCCACGCCGACCCCGCCGCGAGGCTCCGAGATCAAAATGAACTCCCGGTGCAGGCTGCGCAGCACCGAGGCGGCCTTGGCCACCGGGAACCACGCGGGCACGTTTACAAAACTGCGACTCATCAGCGACTCCACCAGCACAGGTGCAGACTGCTCGTGCGCTGGTTCCTGTGCCACGGGAAGGCCCCCCGTCGTCGAGATGGAAGCCAGAAATGGTCGTCTCATGCCTGCCTGCATTACAATCGCTGTGCCATTTTCGTGACATGCGGTCGCGCAGTTGGGATCCCGACCGAGAGCTTTGTTTTTACTGGGAAAGCAACGTTGCACACTGATCAGAGCGTTTCCCTGAAGGACCGCATGTCACCGCACCTGCTCATGCGTAGGCACTGGTTACTCTTCGGTAACTCGAGTCGCCGTCGTGGAACGCGATCTCGCTGGGCGCGGCTGGTAAGCCTGCGGTCTTGCTCGTCACTCAGGGAGACACGCTGTTGGAGCAAATCGACGATGAAGGTTGACCCGCCCGTGTGTGGCCGGGGGGGCAGCGCGCGCGGATGGCGGCGGTGGTTGCGGACCCCGATGACCGTCTTCATTGCAGTAGTTGCTTCGTCGTTCGCGCTGTTCTCCGTCGCCCTCCCTGCGTATGCCAATGGGCGATTTCCGGAAGCCAACCAGCTGGTGGTGGACCCCGCTGACCCCGGACACCTCGTGGTTCGGACCACCTTCGGGATTCTGCGCAGCTTCGATGCCGGCGCGACCTGGACTTGGAGCTGCGAGGAGGCGGTCAGTCCGCTTGGATTGCTGGACGAGGAAATCCTGATCACCAGCGCTGGACGGACCTGGGTGGCGCTGTCGGACGGCATTGCCACCGCCGACCGTCAGGGGTGCGGGTGGAAACGGGTCAGTGGGGATCTGGTCGGTCAGCACGTCATCGATATGGTGGGCGATAGCCAAGACCGCGACGCGGCCTATGCTGCCCTTGGTGTCACCGTCAACAGTGCAATGCACGGTCGCATCGCGCGCACCACTGATGGAGCCTCGTGGTCGTTTGTCGGCGGGGTATTGTTTGGCACCGTTCCGCTCACCATCGAGATCGCGCCCTCGCGGCCGCAGCGCCTTTACCTGGGGGTGAACGACAGCAATTACGAATTCGGGTACATCGACGTGTCGGATGACGCCGGGCTGACCTGGGTCCGTCACGATGCTCCTCTGGGAGTCGATTCGGTCTACGTGAGCGGCGTGGATCCCCAGCAGGCGGACCGTGTCTATGTTCGGAAGGCTCTTTCCGAAAACACCGTCTATGTCAGCGAGGACGGGGCAGGCACGTGGAAGGCGATCCACAGCGCCGCCAGAGCGCTGACCGGATTCGCCCTTTCTCCCGATGGCCGATCGGTCGCGGTGGGCGGAGAAGATGGGGTCACCATTCTGGCGCGAGAGGACGTCGGGGACGGCACCAGCACCTTCAGCGCCGTGGCCGGGGCTGCCATCACCGCCAAGTGTCTGACCTGGACTGACGCCGGCCTGTTCGCCTGCGCCAGTGAAAGTCCAGGTGCCGACGCCTTTACCATCGGACTGTCCGTGGACGACGGGAAGACATTCAAGGCGCTGCTGCGTCTACCCGATCTGGCCCCGGCGCGGTGCCCGGAGGGGACAGGGGTGGCCAACACCTGCCCGGGGCTGTGGTGCCAGCTTTCCGCCACCATCAACGCAACCTGTCCGGCGCCCGCATTACCCTCGTCAGGATGTGGCTGCGCGATCTCAGGCGCCCCGTCTACCCCCCTGTGGCAACAAATGGCGGCGGTGGTGGCGGTGGGGACCGCCGTGACCGCCCTGGGGTGGCGAAGGCGCAGGCAGCGCCGTCGGCCGCTCTAGCGGGGTGCGTTGGGGCAGACGCGCCCTTCGGAGGCCGGGAAGACCTCGTAGGGGTGCCTCACAAAGAGTGGCTTTCCCCCGCGTTCCACCAGCATGTTCTGCAGGTAGACGTGGTCACGGATGGGATGAGGGACGACCGTTTCACCCCCTTCGTTTTGATCTCCCCAGGGGGCGCCGGCAATGTCGAGATCGCCATCGCAGTCGACGTCCGCCACGCGTGCGTCGTGAGACCGGGTGTCGGCGACGATGCGATGTTCAACGAAGGTCCCCTTGCCGTCGGTGTTCTCGAAGATGAACGACGGACCCACGTTCTGCCCAGCCAGGAGGTCCAGATCGCCGTCGTTGTCGAAGTCCGCGGCTATGATCGAGTG
>JBDSME010000581.1:0-3227 GCA_039916065.1 Polyangia bacterium | reverse complement strand
TGCGCAGGCAGGTCGCGAGACGGCGTGACCATCGCCAGGTCCATGTGCCGCGACAGCCGACGGGACGAGGAACGTCCCGGGCCAGCGGAATTGTTTGCGTCCCTGTCCCCGCCCCCGGATGCCCGGAACGACGACCTGCCACCTGATGATCGGGAACCGCCCCCGCGAACATCTGTCCGACGATCACGCTCTGCTCCCAGTGTGGAAAGCACTCCCTCCGGCGGCTCGTCTTGGGCCGCCACCCCCGACACACCGGCGAAACCAGCCTGGTCGGCTGCTTCCTTACCGCTGCTGCCCTGGCCATCCGAAACGCCTTGGCCGTCCATGCCCAGTGGCCCCGGAAGCGGCTGCGCCTCGACCAGCGGTGACAACGTCACACGCCGGTCCGCCGCCGTGGCAATCAAGCGCTCGCCTGGGTGCATCGCCACGGGCCCACCCACGGACGCCCCACGGACCAACACGCTTCCCGCAGTGAGATCCACGACCAGTCTTTCATCGCGCGGAGACCAGTCCAGGGTGAACCGGGTACCGATCACATCCACGGTGAATGGTCCCGTGGCCACGGACCAGTGCGCCCCAGAAAGGTGCGTCACCGCGAAGCGGGCCCGCCCCCGATCGAGCGCCAACGCCGCGCCATGCGCGTTTCGACCGACCACCCGCAGGCGGGCCCCAGAGGCCAGGGCGACCTCGGTCCCCTCCGAGAAATGTACCGACGCCCCGGCCGGGTCCGTCTGGCCCTGCCCCTTTTGCCCGTTTTGCCCGCTTATCCGGTCTTGCCCGCTCTCTCCGGAGGCATCAATGATTCCATCCGCGATGGCCACCGCACCGTCGACCACGTACGAAATTGGCGCGGGCTCGCTCAACATGATCACGGCACCCGCCGCCACCGCCGCCATCGATCCGCCGGTAGCCAGGATCCAGGCACGGCGTCTCCAGCGCTTGCCTCGGCCCATCAGGAAGACGAAATCGGGCAACGGCACCGGACCGGGCAGAAGCTCGTTCCCCACCACCAGCTCGGCAGCAGCCCGCGCCCGGCTCTCGGCGCGTCGGGCATCCTCGACTGTCACTGACTCGCTCACGGCTTCTCCTTCGTATCGTCCCTGTCGTCCCTGTCGCCCCTGTCTTCCAACTCCACCGCCGAATCCAGTCCATCCAGATCTATATCCAGGTCCACATCTACATCCAGGCAATCCGAACTTGCCAGGCTATCCCCATTGGTTTCGCCGCCGCCAGGGCCGCCCACACTATCCGCATGGGCACCCCTCCCCCTGGGCGGCGTGGCCGCCCGTTCGGTGGCGCCGTCCAGGTAGCGCGCCAGGAGGGGATCGCGTTCGATGCGCTTGTTGATCCGGATGCTGGCGCGTGCCACATGTCGTTTGGCCGTACCGTAGGAGAGCCCGTGCACCACCGCCACCTCGGCAATCTCCATCTTTTCGAAGAATCGCGCCACGAAGAGTGATCGGTCCTGCACGCTGACCTGATCGAGGATCGCATACAGGCGCCGCAAGGCTTCCCGCGCCTCCATGTCCGCCCCGGCGACTGGCGCGTCCGGCAGGTCTCCACTGGACGTCAGCCGCACCCAGCGCCTCACCTGCGCCCGGCGCAACTCGTTGCGCGCCACCCCCAGACAGATGCTGACCACAAAGCCACGCAACGCGTTGGGGTTACGCAGCTCGTCGATGCGGCGGAACAGCCGCAAGAAAACCTCCTGGGAGAGGTCGGGGGTATCGGCGCCGGCGCCGAAAAAGCGGGTGACCAGCCGCCGCACCATCGGGCTCAACTCCACCCAGGCGGCGGTGTATGCCCTTTCATCATGCGCACGCAGAGCAGCGACAAGCTCGGCATCGTCCAGCGCCGTCCTCCGCCCCTTGTCGAAAACAATTACCTTTGACTCGGCCAAGCCTGCCTCACCCCACTAAGAGTCCGAAGACCATCCTTTTGGTGCAGCTTTCGCAGCAGCCTTCGAAGGTTGACTGCCGCATTGCGACGCGGGGGCGTCCCGGCCCTGGCGCCCCTCCCATCGGCGCCTTGGACTTCCCGGAACCCGGACATAGACTCCAACCTTCCCCGGACCCATAGGAGACAGCAAATGCGTACCCAAATGACTGGATTCAAGTTCTTCAAGTTCCTGATGCTCTCGTCCGTGCTGGGCGCGGGCCTGTTCGCCGCCCGCACCGCGAGCGCCACCTGCGGCCCGAGCGGCTCGAACGATGTCGATTGTCCGAACCCGGCCTGCGGCGGAGACGTCTGCCAGTGGCCGGCGATTATGTGTGTCCCTGCGGGCACCGACGCGAAGGGAGAAGATGGCTGGTGCATGATGGATTCTGACTGCAAGTGCAAGGCGCTGGGGGCCACTTGCAACCTCAGCAACTACCATTGCACGTTCACCAAACCGAGCGACGCGCCAGGTGGCGGTGCCACGGGCGGAGCCTCCGGCAGCACCGGTGGGGCCTCGGGTACTGGCGGCGCGGCGGCCGGCACCGGCGGCGCGAGCACTGGCAACGACGGGGGCACCAAGCCCGCCACCGGCGACAGCGGCGGCTGCTCGGTGGGGGGGGCTGCTTCCTCCACCGGTCTGGGCGCCATGCTCGGCCTGGCAGCTCTCTTGATCTCGCGCCGTCGTCGCGGTCGCGCCTGAAGCCAGCCCGTCTACGGAGACAGGCTGGTCGGCCCTGCGAGCTGATGCGCGCGGACAGCGGCGGCTTCGCCGACCGGTGTTCCGCGCGCCTGCAGGGCCACGGCGGCCCAGTCGGCCGCCGCGTCGCCCCGCCGGCCCAACCGTTCCAGAGCCGTGGCGCGGTTCGCGCGGGTGCGCGTGTCGTCCGGTGACAACGCCACGGCGCGATCAAGGTGGGTCAGGGCGTGGGCGGGGTCTCGCCCTTTGATTTCCAGCGCCCCTAGCCACGCCGCTGTGGCACTCTCGGCGTCGGTGGCCAGGCAGCCGGCGACCGCCAGCGATCGTTCGAAGTAACCGCGCGCGCGCTCGGTCCGCCCGCTGTCCAGCTCGAACACCAGGTCTCCCAGCCGTCGTTGCCATTCGCACGCGCTGACCGGAGATCGTTTCGGTCTGACATCGAGAGGCAGGATGGTGGCGCCCTGCTCGACGGAAAACTCGAAGGTGGCCGGCACCTCGTGGGCGGCGATCAGTGCCCGCCACTGTTCGCGCCGTCGCACGAACACCCGGGAATCGGCGGCGCGAAACACCAGCGCCCACTGGTCCGGATCCC
>JBDSME010000580.1:0-4806 GCA_039916065.1 Polyangia bacterium | reverse complement strand
CGAGCAGGCGCGCGGATGGGAACCTTCACCGCTCGACGACCATGACTACGCCAACCAGTTCGCCTTCCCCCATCCCTGCGCACGCGAGCTCGCCTACTACGACGACGGCCCCCCCGACGGCGGCGCGTCGCGCCTGATCGGCGTGGGCCTGTGCGACGAGACCCCGCGGGCCTGGAGCGCCATCTACTTCTTTCACCATCCCGACTACGCCCGCTATTCGCCAGGTATCCTGCACGTCCTGTCGCTGATCCGCCTGGCCCGCCAGCAGGGCAAGCCTCACGTTTATCTCGGCTTCCGCGTCAAGGACTGCGCCTCCATGGCGTACAAGGCGCTTTTTCGGCCGCACGAACTGCTGGAGGGCAGCCCCGCGCCGGACGAGGCGCCGTCCTGGCGGCGATGCCCCGGGCTCCGTGAATCTGACGAATGAGGGGCGGGGTCTTGTTTGTCAGGACGGGAACACCCACATTGTAATGGTGATGACCAAACGTCTCATACTCATGATGGTCCTGTTCATGGCGCCGCTGACCTCCACCGGGTGTCTGGTGGCTCGCGATCGCCGTCACGGCCCGGTGGTGGTGGGGGCGCCGCCGCCACGGCCATACTGTCACCCCAGTGAGTACTGGGACGGCTACTCCTGCCGCCAGAAGGGCTGGGGACACGATCACCACCACCACCACCATTGGCGCGGCCCCCACCGCGACCACGACGATCGCGGCTGGCACCGATGATAGTCGCGCCGCGGCCGCGAACTCAGTTGCGGGTGGTGACGATGGTTTCGATGTCTGTCGTGGTGGACTCGTTCAGGAATTCATCGGCCAGGCGCCACAGGCGTCCGGTGGAGATGGCAACCGACAGATCGACCGGACGGCGGGGGTTGAGGCACAGCCCCGGCGCGGCGCGCCAGCCCTTCCCCTGTCCCGGCAGCATGTCGCCGGAATGATGGAGGGACAGGTGTTTTTCCTCCACGCCCAGGAGAATCAACCGTTCGCGTCGGCCGCAAAATCCGCAGGGGCGGAGCTCGACGGTCATTCCCGCGCGAAGGTCGGACTCAGTCTTCACCCGGATCCATCTGGCGCCGCGTTCGTTCACGGTACCTGATATAGCCTGCCGCCCCCCGGCGCGCTTCACAATAGCGGGCCTGCTGTCGACCGCGCCCTTGGTAGAATCGCTTTACGGCGATGTCGGCGTACTCCGTGTTCTCGGGGTAACATGGTGGTGAATGTCCTCCGCGCCGGCGTCGGGCCAGCCCAGCGAAAACTTCGGTCGCGCCGCGTCCGCCCCGTCCCCGCGCCGTGGCAGCTCCCGCCCTCTCCCCGGCGGTGGGTTCGTGCGGTCCACCACGCGGGCAGCCGGCCGGGGATCTCGCGCCCTGTTGCGCGTGGTGAGGAAGACCATCGGCAAGAAGACGCGGTTCAAGGTCAAGCTGGCCATCGCCCTGGTGGTGCTGGCCTCACCGGTCTGGGGGCTGAACCTGCTGGTGGCGTTTCTGGGGCATTCGGTGGTGTTCCCTCTGTCGCCCTTCTTCCTGCGCCAGAAGTTCGCGGCGGTGGCGCTCTACGTGCGCCATCGCCCGCTCTGCTTTGCCGGCGGTCACCAGGACACGGACCTGCTGGTGAAGCGGGTGGAGGCTCGCCATCATCTGCCGCGTGGCCTGCTGGCCGCCGTCATTCATGTCGAATCGCGTGGCTTTCCCCACCGGATTTCGTCGGCCGGGGCGATGGGGCCGGGGCAACTCATGCCGGACACGGCCCGGGAGCTGGGCGTGGATGATCCGTTCGACACCGCCCAGAACGCGGAAGGGGCGGGGAGTTTGCTGGCCCGCCACGTCCGTCGCTTTCACAACCTGCGCTTCGCCGTGGCCGCCTACAACGCCGGTCCGGGCGCCGTGCGTGGTCACATCCCCGACAACGGGCAGACCCCCGCCTACGTGGAGAAGGTGATGCACATGTATGCCGTTCTGCGGCCCCCGCCGCCGCCTCCGACCCCCCGGCGTCGAGTCATCGAGCCGAGCTCACCGGCTCCGCGCCGCCCCGGTCGGGACCACGGGCCGGTCCGGCGAGGCACTGCGCTGGCGTTTACCGGCGGCGAGTAGGACTATCATGGCAATGACGACCGACCCCGACGCGATCCCGCCGTCCGAGGTGACGCCGCCGTCGCTCTATTTCAACCGCAAGACGTTGCTCCGGGGGGCCATCGCCGCCGCCAGCGTCGCCACGACCGGCGCGCTCTATCGGCGCCTGAACGGGGCGTCGCAGACAACCGTCGACGCCGCGCCGCTGGCCGGAGTGACCCGGGCCGCCGGCGGCGCCGACCAGGGATTTCAGGTGCAGGGGGAGGCACTGACCCCGCTGGCGTCGGTGGCCCACTACAACAACTTTTACGAATTCACCACGGACAAGGACGGGGTGGCCGACAGCGCCGCGCATTTCCAGACGAAGGGATGGCAGATCACCGTTGACGGAATGGTGGCGAAGCCGCGGGTGTTCGATCTGGACGACCTGTTGAAGCTGTCGCCGCCCGAGGAGCGCATCTACCGCATGCGTTGCGTGGAGGCCTGGTCGATGGTGATCCCCTGGGCGGGGTTTTCGCTGTCGCGGTTGCTGCAGGAGGTCCAGCCGCTCGGCTCGGCCAAGTACGTCGCCTTCCAGACCCTGCACGATCCCGAGCGCATGCCGGGACAGAAGACCGACGTGCTGGAGTGGCCGTACGTCGAAGGGCTGCGCATGGACGAAGCGATGCACCCGCTGGCGCTGCTGGCCACGGGCCTCTACGGCCGCGAGCTGCCGGCGCAGGACGGCGCGCCGGTGCGCGTGGTGGTCCCCTGGAAGTACGGGTTCAAGGGGATCAAGTCGATCGTCAAGGTGTCGCTGGTGGACAAGCAACCGGTGACCACCTGGAACCGGCGGGCCCCTGGGGAATACGGGTTTTACGCCAACGTCAATCCCACCGTGGACCATCCGCGCTGGAGCCAGGCCACCGAGCAGCGCATCGGCGAGGGAGGGCGGCGCGCCACCCTGATGTTCAACGGCTACGGCAAGCAGGTGGCGGCGCTCTACGCGGGCATGGACCTGCGCGCAAACTTCTGATGACGGCCGCCGGCGCGCAGATCGGGACGTCTCCCCCGCGTCCAAATATTTCGGGCGGGCCCGCTCGGAAACACGACGTCCGCTTCGCCAAGCTGGTGGTGATCCTGAACGGGCTGGTGCCCGGGCTGACGCTGGCCTGGGATGCCCTTCACCATCAGATCGGGGCCAACGGCGTCAACTACGCCCTGCACACCACGGGGCTCCTGTCGTTCATTTTCCTGTTGCTGTCGTTGCTGGTGACGCCGCTGCGCAAGCTGACCGGCTGGAACACCCTGATTTCGTTTCGGCGATCGCTGGGGCTGTACGGATTCTTCTATGCGTGCAGCCACTTCCTGATCTTCTTCATCTTCGACCGGGCGCTGGGGGTGCGCAGCACCGTCCACGAGATATTGGTGCGCCGCTACTTGCAGATCGGCACGGCCGGCTTGCTGTTGATGGTGCCGCTGGCCCTCACCTCCACCAACGCCATGGTGATGAGGCTGGGGGCGAAGCGCTGGAAGGGGCTGCACCGCCTGTCTTATGTGGTGGCGATCGCGGCTGCCGTGCACTACTACCTGCTGGTCAAATCCGATGTGCGGCAACCACTGGCGTTCGCCGCCGTGCTGGCCATCCTGCTCGGCTATCGGGTGGTGCGATGGGTGATCGATCGGGGCGAGGCGCGCCAGCGCGCGCAGTTATCAACGGCACGGGTGGCGCTGTCGACCGCGACGGCGCTTCCTCCGGCTGCAGGGCTGAAGCCACGCTACTGGTCAGGCGAGCTGCGGGTGGCGCGGGTGTTCGACGAGACGCCGGACGTCCGCACCTTCCGCCTGGTGCCAGAGGACGGCGGGCCGCTGCCGTTCGATCACCAACCGGGACAGTACTTGAACCTGGCGCTGACCATCGCCGGAAAACGGGTGAACCGGTCCTACACCATCGCCTCCTCGCCGACGCGCGGCCACTACTGCGAGGTAACGGTCAAGCGCAGCGCCGACGGCCACGGGTCGTGGCACCTTCACGACAGCATTCCGGCGGGCAGCAAGCTGAAGGTGTCGGCCCCGGCGGGGAAGTTCTTCTTCACGGGGGCGGCGGCGTCGTCGGATAGCCCGGCGCCGGAGCAGGTGGTGCTCATCGCGGGCGGGGTGGGGATCACCCCGCTCATGTCCATGATTCGGTTCCTCACCGATCGCTGCTGGGCCGGGCAGATCTATCTGATTTTCTCGGTGCGCAAGCAGGCCGACTTGATCTTCCGCGAGGAGCTTGGCTACCTGGAGCGGCGATTTCCCAACCTGCACCTGTGCCTGACCTTGACCAAGGAAGAGGGGGCCGACTGGCGCGGGTCGCGCGGCGCGATCACCGGTGAGTTGCTGGAACGGTTCGTCCCCGGTCTGCGAAGCGCTCCGGTCTATCTGTGCGGTCCCGACCCCATGATGGCGGCGATGCGCGAGCTGCTGGGGCGGCTCGGCGTCCCGGCGGACGCCATCCACACCGAGGCCTTCGTGTCGCCGCCCGCTTCGTCGGACGCGGCCCCCTCGGTCACCGACGCCGCGCTGCTGGCGGCAACGGTCCCCGCTGAAATCTCCGCTGGGCACACCGTTCAGGTGCAGTTCCGGCGTTCCCAGCAGCGGGTCTCCGCGCCGGCGGGCCAGACCATCCTGGAGACGGGAGAGGCCGCCGGGCTGGACCTTGCCTTCGAATGCCGCTCCGGGATCTGCGGGCAGTGCAAGGTGCGGCTGCTGGC
>JBDSME010000579.1:0-4287 GCA_039916065.1 Polyangia bacterium | reverse complement strand
CAGGGGAGTAAAATACTCAGGCAAGTGGAAGCGCATCCTCAGGTTGCCGGTTCGCCAACGCCAAGGTGCGTCCTGCGCACTTATACAGCCGTCACTTCACTGCTCCTGGCCGCTGTGCTGGGCGGTCTCTCTTGCTCTAGCTCGAACAACGGGCAAGGCACGACCGGAGGGACTGGGGGACGTACTGGCAATCCGCCGGCTGATGGCGGCGCGGCAGACACAGCCGGGCAAACCGGTTCCGGCGGATTCACCTCAGGGGGCGGCGGTTCAGACCTTGCGACGGGAGGAACCGGCGAAGACGGCAGCGGGGGCGGCCCGGGCGCAGGCGGCGGCGGAGGGGCCCGCCCGGACGGCAGCGGGGGCAGCACGGGCGCAGGCGGCGGCGGAGGCAGACCCGGAGCAAGCGGGGGTGCCGGCCCGATGGGAGGCAACAGCGATACCACCAAGCCGCCGTGGCCGGCACCATTGACGCAGGCGTTCACCGGGCAGTGGATCTGGCAGGCTGCCAGTGGACCGGCGAATACCTGGATCGCCTTTCGCAAAACGGTATCGCTCAGCAGCCCGCCCGCATCCGTCAAGGCTTTGATCGCCGCCGACAGCAAGTACTGGCTCTGGATCAATGGCCGCGCTGTCGTCTTTGAGGGCGCGCTAAAGCGCGGCCCGAATCCGTCGGACAGCTACGTCGACGAGGTCGAGATCGGTCCGTATCTGGTGAATGGAAGTAACACCATCGCTGCCCTGGTGTGGTTCTTCGGCAGGAGCGGCTTCTCATCCAAGGACAGCGGCAAGGGCGGCTTCATGTTCCAGGCCGCCGTCGGGGGCACCAACATCGTCACGGATGATACGTGGAAGATGAAGGTTCACGGTGGCTACGGCCCTCAAACCTTGTCGGCGCCGAACTACCGCCTGGCGGAATGGAACGTGGAATACGACGGCCGCATGGACCTGGGAGATTGGACAGCGAGCACCTTTGCAGATGCGTCGTGGGCCTCCGCTACCGCGAAGGGGGCGCCACCCGCGGCACCGTGGGGCGCGCTGTGGCCTCGTGGCATCCCCCAGTGGAAAAACTCCGGGATTCGGGACTACACGAACCAGTCCAGCCTTCCGGCCACGGGCAGCGGCGGCGTGATTCGCGCGGTGCTGCCCTACAACGCCCAGGTGACTCCGTACCTCCATGTGAGCGCCTCCACCGCCGGTGCCGTCATCCTGATGCAGACGGATCGTACCAACGAGAAGGGCGGAGCATCGGTTCGGGCGCGCTATGTGACGCGCGCCGGTGATCAAGAGTACGAATCGCTCGGATGGATAACCGGCAACGAAGTGCAGTACACGATTCCCGCCGGGGTCCAGATCGTCAAGCTGGGCTACCGCGAGACGGGATACGACACCGACTTGACGGCGGCGGCATTCACCGGCAGCGATTCAGCGCTGAACACGCTGTGGACCAAAGCGCAACGCACCCTGTACCTCAACATGCGCGACAACTACTCGGATTGTCCCACGCGCGAGCGGGCGTTGTGGTGGGGTGACGTCGTTATCGAGATGGAGCAGACCTTTTATGGACTGGACCGGCGGTCCGACCTGCTTTCACGAAACGCCATCAACACCCTGATTGGGTGGCAGCGCAGCAACAAGACTTTGTACGCGCCTGTTCCCGGCAACTACAACGAGGAATTGCCGGTTCAGATGCTGGCGACCATCGGGATGGCCGGCTTCTGGAATTACTACATGCAGTCCGGCGACAAGCCGGCCATCGTCGCCGCCTACCCGCGTATCAAGGACTACCTGTCGGTCTGGAAGCTCGACGCCAACGGTCTGGTCGTTCACCGTGCCGGCGACTGGGACTGGGAAGACTGGGGTGACGGCATCGACGCGCCGCTGCTGGACAACGCCTGGTACTACATGGCCCTGGACGGCGCCGCACACATGGCGGATGTGCTGGGAAACACCACCGACGCCGCCGCCTACCGTTCCACCATGGCCACGCTGAAGCCTGCGTTCGTCAAGCAGTTCTGGAATGGCACCCGACTGGCGTCGTCCGGCCACAGCGGGGCGCCCGACGATCGCGGCCACGGATTGGCCGTGGTCGCCGGGCTCTTGGGCACGGCAGAGTGGCCGGCGGTCAAAGCGGTTCTCGCCTCCAACACCGCGGCCAGCCCCTACATGGAAAAATACATCCTGGAATCTTACTTCCGGATGGGCGATCCGCAGGGGGGACTCACCCGCATGCGCTCCCGTTATGGAGCGATGATTCGTAGCACGACGAACACGCTGTGGGAGTTGTGGGATCAGAATGGGGGAACTCAGAATCACGCCTGGACCGGCGGCCCCCTGACGCTCATGTCCCAGTACGTCGCCGGCGTTGCGCCGACCTCGGCCGGGTACGCCACGTTTCAGGTGCTGCCGCTGCTGGGGGATCTCACCCGCGCCAGCGCGACGGTGCCTTCGATCAAGGGCCCCATCAAGGCCGACGTTACCAGGGCCACCGGCATGTTCACGGTGATGGTCACCGCTCCGGGAGGAACGGTGGCAACCATAGGCATCCCGTTGACGGCGTTCGCGGGCGGTCCGTCCACCATCCACGTCACGGCCAACGGGACCGCCGTGTTCGACGGAGGGACGTTCGCCGGCGCCGCACCTGGCGTGAGTGACGGTGGCAATTCCGGCGGCTTCTTGAAGTTCAACGTGACGCCGGGTAGCTGGACCTTCGTCGCCACCGCCAAGTAGGGCGGACGGTGCCGTCCTTGATGGCAGACAAAGGACATGCTTGGGGCCGCCCGCGCCTGGCGTCGTGGCGCCGGTCGTGCGTGTGAGGCGCACCGCCGCCGGCCAACCCGGGCGGCAGGGTGCTGGCCTCGATGTTTAGTGACCGCAGGAATCCGCCGATATCCGGCGCATGAACGCTCGCCTTATTCTGCCGTCGCTATTTCTTCTGTCGTCGCTCGTGGTGCTCGACAATTGCGGCGAAAAGAACGACACGAAGCTGAACCGCACGGGCGCGGGTGCGTACACGATTCCGAAGGTCTACCCGCCGGTTCGCGCGGCAATGCCGGAGGCCCTGATCAACGATGCAGCCTTCGCAACGACGCGGATGGCGGCGCTGTCCACCGGCCCCGAAGGTGCTCTGGCGACGGTGCGCGGAGCGCTGCTGCAGGACCCAGTCAGCGTGGCTTCCGTCGTTCGTGATCGCCTCTATTCTCCCGGACCAACGGAGATCCTCCGCATCGTCAACGAGCTCGACGGGCGAACGGCAATGCTCGACACCGATCCAGGGCGCCACCCCTGTCTGACAGGGGCTCCAGTAACAAACACACTGGTTCTTGAAGGCGGGGAGTCGTTCGCCTTGAGCCTGCAATGCATGGACAGATTTGCCAACGGCAACGGCTGGATTGCCTTCGGGTTTGACCGCGCCATGGCTGCTCCGGTGGACGGCGGTGCAGCACCCGATGCGGGTAAAGATGACAAGCCATCCGACGCCGGCATCCACGACGCGCCTGCCGAAGTGGGTGATTTTTATATCGCGATGGGCAGCGAAAACGGCATGGGCAGCGCTTATCACGTCAGCCGAACGACCGGAAAGGTCGAGGGCTGGATTGTGGTGGCGGACAGCCGCGCCACATCGAACAGTCAGGTGATCATGCATCTGCTGGTGGAGGGCGCCAAGTTCGAACTCACATTTGCGGGCTCCGGCGTCGGATTTTGTGCGGCGCACCTCAGTGGTGATTCAGACCATCTATTCATAAAGGCGAAGACGAACGCGCCTCCTCCGCCCGGCACGGCGATGTCACCGGACGTTCAATACTGCGACAGCGAACGCACCGGCTGTTTCCGCACCACGGCGCTCGAGACAGATCTCGGCGGCGATGCCAGCGCCTGTGCGGAGATCGCCGCCGATACCTTCCGGCTCGAGGTCGATCTCGACGCTTCGACAGACTCGACTGGCAACGTGATCCCTCCGCACCTCCACACGCACTTCGCGACCGCGCCGGCGGGCATACCTGCGTTTTGACGATCTGCGGGGCGGCCGGATGGGGGCAGTCTCTCCGGCTTGCCACCTCAGGGGTAACGCACTGCAGGAAAGCTGACCCGCTGCGCTTCGACAGGCACACGAGCTGCCCGCGCACCAGGGCGGGACACCGCCGTAGGGCCCGGGCATGAGGGTCCTTGACGCTGCCACGTAACCAGCGCAGGATGGTCGATCTACTGGAAAATCCGGGAGGCATGTCGATGAAATGCCTTACCAGTCAACGCTTTGCGTTGCCGGTTAATCCGCCGAAAAGTCGGTCG
>JBDSME010000578.1:0-4841 GCA_039916065.1 Polyangia bacterium | reverse complement strand
GTCCTTGACGCTGCCACGTAACCAGCGCAGGATGGTCGATCTACTGGAAAATCCGGGAGGCATGTCGATGAAATGCCTTACCAGTCAACGCTTTGCGTTGCCGGTTAATCCGCCGAAAAGTCGGTCGCTTTTGCACCCGCCGCCTCTCACCAGGTGAGCCTCCAGAGGAAACAAACATGTCCAGCTTTCCCCGATGTGTCTTCTGCGTGTCCGTTCTTGCTGCGGTAGCGGCTGGATGTTCTACCAGCGACGATGCCCAGCCGGGGTCGGCAGGCACCGGGGGCAGCAAGGTGACGACGACAGGCGGTACGACCCAAGGAGGTAGCGGTGGTTCGCCGGGAAGTGGTGGTTTCACGGCCGGGTCGGGCGGAAGTACCGCTGACAGCACGGGCGGTCGCGCCGCGAGCGGCGGCGAGAGTGGCACCGGGTCGGGTGGAAGTGTCGTCACTGGCACGGGCGGTCGCGCCGCGAGTGGCGGCAGCGTGAATGGCGGTGGCGGCGGCGTGAATGGCGGTGGCGGCGCGAGCGGTGGCGGCGCGAGCGGTGGGCTGAGTGGCGGTGGCGGCGTGAGCGGCTCCGCCGGCGGCGGCATCCCCTACGAGCCGATCAAAGGCGCCGAGTTCGATGACATGCCGATCTATCCTGGTAATCCGCCCAACTTCAAGACAGGCGCGCCGAAGGAGAACGTCAACAGCCTGGGCCAATACACCAACGTGAGCATCCCGACGCTGCGTCGTTACGCGATGGATGGCGCCAAGGCGACCGGCTTCGCGTACCTGGTGTTCCCGGGCGGCGGCTACTCCCTGGTAGACATGGACTTGCATGGGGCAGCGCTGGCCAAGCGTGCCGCGCCCCTGGGCGTCGCGGTGTTCGCGCTCAAGTACCGAGTCAGCGGTGGCACGACCAACGCGCCACGCGATGCGCTGCTCGACGCCAAGCGCGCCATACGGCTCGTGAAAGAAAATGCCGCGCGATGGGGTGTGGATGTCTCTCGGCTGGGCGTGATCGGCACTTCCGCGGGCTCGCACATGACTATGAACCTCGCCGCCAACTTCGACGCTGGCAACCCGGGCTCGGCCGACCCCATCGAAAAGCACAGCAGCCGGCCTGCTTTCCTCGGGTTGATGGCCACCTGGGCAATGGGCGCGACGTCGTCGCCGTTCAAATTCCCAACCGACGTGCCGCCGGCATTTTTCTGCCACGCCCAGGACGACAACACCGCTCCCATCGCGTTGCCCAAAGCAGTCGAGGCGCAGATCAGAGCGCAGGGTGCTGCGACCAAACTCGATTTCTATGCCACGGGCGCCCATTCTTCGTGCCACCCCGGTGACCCCTCGAAGGAGGGCCACAACTGGCCGGACAAATTCTGGCCCTGGGTGCAATCCGTAGTGCACTGATTGCGGCCGGCGGTTTAGAGAACGCCGACAGGATCTCCCGATACTGTGGGATTCTTGGGTGCCTAACTTCCCCGTCGGCTGTTCCGAGACGCAGCTGCGCCTCAGCAGGGGCAGCAGGCTGTGGTCGCCGAACCAGCGGGGGAGGGGAGACTCCACTGAGAGCGACTATTGCGTTGAGGGTATGCCCATGACGCAATCACCGCATCAGGCCAGCGCCCTGACGGGACAGAACGTCTCGGGTTCGTGACTCCAACCAAACGATGAGCTCACTGCGGTAGCAAGTCTTTGATGGCCGCGTACCAGATGTTGGCCATGTACGCGTACCCTTGGTCGTTCGGGTGGGTGCCGTCACTGAGTTGATTGATCGGCAGCTTGCTCATGTCCACGCCGATGAAGTGCTGCCCTTTTGCGGCACGAGCCTGGACGATTCCCGGAATCTTGGCGTTGTAGGCCGTCAGGGCGGCGCTGCCCCTCTCAAGGGGAGTGATCTGTGCCAGCACGATGAGCGCATTCGGAGCGCCCTGCACGATCTTGTCGAGGAGCACCTCAAGGCGGGCCGCCATGTTGGCGGTGTCCTTGGCGAAGAGGTCATTTGTCCCGATCATCAGCAGAATGATGTTGGGGCTTCCATTCAACGCGGGGCTCGGCACCAGGGTCGAGATCCCGCTGTAGCTGCTGGAGATCATGTTGTAGCCCGGATCGATGGTCCAGCCAGGGTGGCCCTCGTGACTGCGTGGAAACGCCTGCCCGGACACTTGCGACGGTCCGTCCGCTCGCGAACCCGAGAATGTCACCTTCTGTTTGCCGGCGACGATCAGCTTGTACAGCGGCGACCGGTAACCACCTGCGTCCGATGATTTCTCCCCTTTTGTGATGGAGTCGCCAAACGGCAAGATCTTGCACGTGCCACTGGTGGGGCAGGGGTTGTAAACACTGGTCGCCCCGGCGCCGCCCGTGCCCGTGCCCGTGGTGCCGCCGAGGCCACCCGATCCATTGCCCCCAAGCCCCGGCCTGCCTCCGCCCGCGGACCCCGCATCGGGATTCGCCGCCCCGGCTGACCCTCCGCTTGCCTCTGCTTGTCCACCCTGTCCCCCGGTCCCTGGGTTATCCGCGCTGCCGCCCGTGCTGCTGCCGCCCGTTGCGGCGTCATGACCGCCCGAACCCTGGTCACCCCCGGACCCGCTTGGGCCGCCCGTAGCGCCGCCACTGCCATTCACTCCCGCGCCGCCGGTTGCGAGGGACCTTCCCCCGGCTCCACCGCTCCCCGAAGGCGTATCGCCTCCGGTTGGGGCACAACCGCCCCACAGCACGGCGGCACCGATCGCCGCCGCCGCCAGTATCGAGGTGTTGCTATGTCGCGTTATTCTCAAACATGGAAAAACGGATGTCATGGCTCATATAATTGAGCACAGAACTGTGGGTGAGGTCCAGGGCACAATCCTGTCCGCACTGGCGAGCATAAGCTTCGCCCGCAACGCTGAAGCGCGTTGCGAAGAACGCCCGGTCATCGCGGTCGCGCTGGGGCTGCTCGCGCTGGAAACGATCTTGAGGACGCTCTCCACGATCGACATGCCCTTTCAAGGTAGCACGCGTCGGCGTCGGCAACTGGTGCCTGACGCCAAGCTGATTGTTGCTGCGAAAGATGATCCGGAGTGGTACCAATGATGCCCGTTCAATCGCCACCTCGTCATTTCGCCGTACGCCGCCCGCGGGTTTGGCGGACAAGAGCAGACGGGGTTTTGACCATACGGAGTGTTGACAGTGTCGTCCAGCGTCGCCGGACGCCAATCTTGAGGCCGCTAGGAAAAGGGAGACCGCATGCACGACAGTACAGCAAGGCGCCGAGCGAAATCCGGGCATTTGTTCATTGGGGCCGTGTTGTCTTTGTCGTCGCTGACGTGCGCTGAACACGGGGAAGAAGGCGGTCTGCAAGCGGTGCGCTCGGCTCTCACGTCGACGAGCTATGAAGCGGAATCGCTGACGCGTACGGCGTCGGCGGCTGGAAGCAAGGTCACCTCGGAAACCGGCGCCAGCGCGGGAGCGTACGTGCAGTTTACCGGCACGGCGGTGGTCGGCGATTGGATTCAGCTCACGCTGCCGAACGTTGTCGCTGGGACTTACGACGTTGCGATGCTCTACAAATCGAACACCAATCGCGCCATCGTGCAGGCCAGCATCGACGGCGTCGATCAAGGACCGTCGTGTGATCAGTATGCCTCCACGCCTGCCTTTCAGGTTCGCTGCAGTCTGGGGACGGCGACCTTGTCGGCGGGCAATCACCTGATCCGTTTCAAGGTTATCGGCAAGAGGTCGAGCAGCACCAGCTATCTGGAAGTCATCGACCAGATCTCCCTCACTGCCTCGGGGGGAGGTTCGGGGACCGGAGGTTCGGGGACTGGAGGTTCGGGGACCGGAGGTTCGGGGACCGGAGGTTCGGGGACCGGAGGTTCGGGCACCGGAGGTTCGGGGACCGGAGGTTCGGGCACCGGAGGTTCGGACACGGGTGGTTCGGGCACCGGAGGAAGCGGCGGCGCCGGCACCGGTGGTACCGGTGGTGGGGCCGGGAGCGGCGGCACGGCCGGAGGAACATCCGCTAGCTACGAAGCCGAGACGCTGACACGCGCCGCTTCGGCAGCGGGCAGCAAGGTGACCACGGAGACCGGCGCCAGCGCGGGCGCCTACGTACAATTCACCAGCAGCACGCCCGCGGTTGGCGACTGGATAGAATTCACGCTGCCGAATGTGGCCGCCGGTACTTACGACGTCGCGATGCTCTACAAATCGAACACCAATCGCGCCATCGTGCAGGCCAGCATCGACGGCGTCGATCAAGGGCCGTCGTGCGATCAGTATGCCTCCACGCCTGCCTTTCAGGTTCGCTGTGGTCTGGGGACGGCGACCTTGTCGGCGGGCAATCACTTGATCCGTTTCAAGGTCATCGGCAAGAGGTCGAGCAGCACGAGCTATCTGGAAGTCATCGACCAGATCTCCCTCGGCGCCTCGGGGGGGGGCACGGGGGGCACGGGCGGCGCAGGCGGAGCCGGCGGGACGGTCGCGTACGCTCCGTGCCCGACGAACGGGACTCCCTGCAAGATCTTGCCCTTCGGTGATTCGATCACCGAGGGCGTCAGATCATCGGACGGCGCCGGCTACCGCTCGCAGCTTTTCAAATTGATCGTCGCTGCCAGTCAGAAGGTTACCTTCACTGGGTCGCTCGCCGCCGGACCGACGCAGGTGTCAGGCCAGACCTTCCCCCGCATGCACGAAGGCCATGCTGGCTGGACAATCGATCCCGGCTTCAGCGAGTTTCCTAACTCTGGCTATGGCGGGATCTCCTCGCTGGTACCGAGCCCCGCTTTGAACGGCAGTCCCCACATCGTCCTGCTTCACATCGGGGCGAACGAGCTGTTCCCCACCCACGACGGGGTGGGCATGGCCACGCGT
>JBDSME010000577.1:0-3835 GCA_039916065.1 Polyangia bacterium | reverse complement strand
CGGTCATAGTTTTCCAGGCCGAAGCCGATGGCGTCAGTGAGGTTGTGGCAGCCGGCGCAGTTGCCGGCGCGGTGCTCGGCGTAGCGATCGGCCTTGCACCTGCTGGTGGTCGATGGGGGCGGCTGGTCCACCACCACGTTCGGAGGCGGTGGCGGAACGGTCTGGCACAGCAACCGGTTGCGCACGAACACCCCGCGCAGGGTGGGGCTGGTGTCGTCGAACTTCGCGCCTGCGGCCAGCACTGCTCCGTGCGAGAGGATTCCGCGGCGGGCCATCCCGCTGTACGAGACCCAAGCGCCGCTGGTGGAACCGGGAGCCGCCAGGCCGTAGTGCATCGCCAGCGCATCGGTCAAGAACGTCTGGGGCGACCGGAACAGCTGGAAATAGTCTTCCTTTCGTTCCACGACCACGCGGGTCACCAAGGCGTTGGTCTCCGCGCGCAACGCGTCCCCCAGTGTGGCCGCCACCGGCAGCTGGTGATATCCCAGCCAAAACGCGTGAAAAGCCCGCACCCGCTCCGCGCCTTGGGGATCCGCTAGCAGCTTCTGCGCCGCCGCTCGCCGGCCGTCAGCGCTGGCCAGACCGCCCGCCGCCGCCAGGTCCAGCATCTCATCGCTGGGCATCGTTCCCCACAGAAAATAGGAGAGCCGGGTGCCGATCTCGAAGTCATCCAGGCGAAAGAGGCCGGCGTTGCCCGCGACCGGCTTGCCGACCTCGACCCGATACAGGAAGCTGGGATCCTGCAGCATCGCGCGCACTGCCAGTTCTACCCCCACGTAAAAATCCTTGGATTCGACGGAGTAAGACTGCAGCGCCGTGTACGCGGTGATCTCGTCGGCCGTCAGCGGGCGGCGAAAGGCGCGGCGGCCAAAGCGGCGCACGAAGGCATCCATGCAGGTGTGGTCGTCGGACCCGCTGGGTTTGCACCCGATCAGGGCGTCGCGCCTGACCGGGTCCGCGATCACGCGTGCAGCCACCTCGGTGGCCAGTGTCTCCGCGGCGGCGATCAGCGCCCCGGATACCAGTTGCGTCTTGTAGTCGTTGTCGAACGGATCGTGAACATCCTCGGGCAGGCGTGCGAAACCGGGGCGCGTGCCGTCACCCAGCAGGTCACGCAAGGTGTTGTCGTACTCGATCCGCGAAGTCGGTGCATGCCGGTCGGTCCAAGGCCAGGGGTGCCCGTACCGGCACCGCCCCCACTGGCCCCTCCCCCGGTAGCGGCGCCGCCGCCACTCCCGACAGCAGCAGCGCCCGTACCGTCGTCGCTTCTTGGCTCGCCAGCAACCTGCCCACGGCACGAGACCACCAACACGAGCGCGGTCAGGGTGAGCGTCGGCATCTGGGACGGGTGTTGCATCCAACCTCCATGCGGTTGGGGTGGACACCGGGGCGGCGCCGCAATCCCCAGGGGGTGACGTTCAACCGTAACGGCGTCGCATCCTGGGAACAAGCACCACCGTCTACCGGTGTGCACTTTGTGACGCGCAAAAGCCGGAGTGAGGTGGCGTTGCGCACCGACACGGGAGCACTCCCTCACACGTGGTCGGATGGCTCCTCTGAGCGGTGTCCGTTCCGCGGTTACTCGGCCAGGTCGATCGGTTCGAAGCGAGGTGCCAGCAGGTGATTGATCGCGAAGGCGACCAGGTAAGCTGAGCCGCAGATCATGAACAGCACGGTGTAGCCGGCGGTGACGTTGCCCGCCGCCTGAAAGCGATCCAGCAGCTTGCCCGAGTAAAGCGGAAACAGGATCCCACCGATCGAGCCGGCCATTCCGCCCAGGCCCACCACCGAAGCGACAGCCCTTTTCGGGAACATGTCGGAAGCGCTGGTAAACAGGTTGGCCGACCAGGCCTGGTGGGCGGCCCCAGCGATCCCGATCAACACCACCGCGCCCCAGTCACCCATCCGGGTCACCAGCAGGATGGGCAGGACGAAGCAGGCGGAAACCAGCATGCCTGTTTTTCGCGCACGGCTGACGCTGTATCCGCGGCGGGTTAACGAGCCCGTGAACCAGCTCCCCACGATGCTCAACACCGTGACGATGGCGTAGATGGTGACCAGGTGGACCCAGCTCTTCTTGATGTCCAGACCGCGCGTCTTCTTGAAATAGTCGGGCAGCCAGATCAAAAAGAACCACCAGACCGGATCGGTCATGAACTTACCGACGATGAAGGCCCACGCCTGGCGGTACCGAAGGATCTGCGACCAGCGCACCTTGCCCGCCGTCGCCGGTGCAGCCTGGTCTCGAGTCTGGTCGCTGCGGATGTGCGCCAGCTCCGACGCGCGCAGGTGCTTGATGCGCTCCGGGACGTTGTAGAAGAGAGTCCACGCGATCAACCAGGCGAAGCCGGCCAATCCCGCGCCGACAAAGGCGGCCCGCCACCCCCAGGTGAAGGCCACCCAGGGGATGATGGCGGGAGCGACGATCGCGCCCACGTTGGCGCCCGAATTGAACAACGCGGTCGCGAAGGCGCGCTCTTTCTTGGGGAACCACAGCGCCACCGACTTGATGGCGGAGGGGAAGTTGCCGCCCTCTCCCAGCCCCAGTGCCACGCGGGCGTAGAAGAAGCCGCCGATGCTTCCAACCAGCGCGTGTCCGATGGCCGCCAGGCTCCATGCGGCGATGGACACGGCATACCCAATCTTGGTACCCCAGCGGTCGATGAGCGCGCCGAACACCAACAGGCCCACCGCGTAAGCGCCCTGAAAGGCGGCGTTCACCTGACCGAACTGCTCATTCGTCCAGTGTAACTGCTCATCGAGGATGGGCTTCAACAGCGACAGGATCTGCCGGTCGATGTAATTGACGGTGGTCGCCAGGAACAGGAGCGCGACGACCACCCAGCGATAATTCCCCGTCCGCGTCGATGCAGAATCGTCCGCCATGTGACCCGTTTTCGTCGATCTGTCGCGGAGGCGCAAGCCAGCGTCGCGAGTTTTGGCGCTCAACGAGCGTTGCACACAACTACCGTCCGGCCTGTCGCGATATCGCAGGGTGAAACGGCGTCCGGCCGCATCCGTGAAATGTCCTGAAAGGCGCGCTAACGTGGGGAGCGTGCGTTCCGGGCAGCGCGTGGGCAAGTACATCCTTGGCGAGCAGATTGGCCGCGGGGGGATGGCCGAGGTGTGGTCCGCGCGCGCCGAGGGCCCCGGCGGCTTCGTCAAGTCCCTGGCCCTGAAGTTCATCGCCGATTCGTTCACTGGTGACGCGGACCTCGAGCGGCTGTTCGTCAACGAGGCGCGGGTGGCGGCGCAGCTCCAGCACGCCAACCTGGTGTCGGTCTTCGATTTCGACAAGTGGGCGGATCCCGAGTCAGGCGAGCCGGGCCGCTACTACATCGCCATGGAGCGGGTGGAGGGGCAGGATCTGCGCCGCGTGCTCCAGGTGGCGCGTCACCAGGGGCGGCGGCTCTCGCCCGCGCTGGCCCTGCACATCGCGGGCGAGGTGCTCAAGGGACTGCGCTACGTTCATGAGCACCCAAAAGCGTCGGGTGGCGCGTCGGGTGGAGTCCCCGGGGCCGGGTCGTCGCCTTCGGGACTGGTCCACCGGGATGTTTCGCCGCACAACGTCCTCATCGGGCTCGGCGGCGAGGTGAAGCTGTCGGATTTTGGCATCGCCAAGGTGATGTCCCAGAGCCTCGGCACCCAGGTGGGGATGGTGCGCGGCAAGCTGGCTTATGCTTCTCCCGAGCAATTGCGTGGCGAGCAGGTCGATCATCGCTCGGACCAGTTCGCGCTGGGGGTGATCCTGTGGGAGATGCTCGCGGGGCGCCGTCTGTTCGAGGGGGCGAACGAGGTGGAGATCGTCGGAAAGGTTCTCCGCTGCGAGATTCCG
>JBDSME010000576.1:0-11518 GCA_039916065.1 Polyangia bacterium | reverse complement strand
AACCCATTCAGTGAATCGGCCACCACGCCGTTGTCCATGAAGATGGCGCCGTACCAGGGCACGCTGATGGGAAACTGCAGATCGATGTTTTGCAGCAGCCTCAGGTTGCCGCCGATGGGGCGGTATTGGACCTGCTGAACGACGGTGCCCGTGGGGAAGGTCACCTCGTCGATGCGCGCCCGATCGAGCTTGTAGCCACGCAGGGTGGTGTCGCCTCCGGCGAAGTAACGTTCCACCTTGGGCAGCAGCGACTCGCCACCCAGAGGGAAGCCCTGGTCGTAGCGCACCCCGTGACGCAACGACAGCCAGGACAGCAGGGGGATGACCACCGTGGACCGCGCCCCCACCTTGATGAACGATACATCCGCGTATCCATACGACAGGCTGCGCGGCGCCAGCTCGGTCAGGGCCTCCAGTTTGAAGCCCCGCTCCGGGACCAGGCGGTTGTCGAGGCGCAACCACTGTACGTTGAACGAGATGCTGCCCACCGCCGTGCCCAGTGTGATGGAAGATTGCCGCTCGCTCGCTCCTGGCAGCCGCAGCAAGGCTTCCGTGTGGGTGGTGTCGCGCAGGTTGTAGTGGACCCCGGCATCAATGCCTGGGTACATCTCGCGCGAAAAGCCGATGGAGCCTCCCCAGGAGCGGATGTCGCCCAGCCGCACGGTGGCCTGCTGGGTGTACTGGCCCGAGATGTCAAAGCGGAACAGCGTGCCGAAGAACCGCCGATCGAGAAAGTTCGCGTTGGCGCGCGTCAACGAATTTCCCAGGGAGACGCTGCCGGTGAGGTTCCACCCGTGCCCCAGCAGGTTGCGGTTGTCATACCCGGCCCGCACGTAACCGCCGACAGGTAGCGACGATCCCGGAGCCGCCTGGTCGGTGGAGACACCCAGTCCCAGGTGCACCACGTTGTACTGTTCGTAGCGTTCCTCGACCTCCACCACCATCGGCACCACCGTCTGCCCCTCGTCGCGCCCAGGAAAGCTGATGGGCGAGGCGTTGTTGAAGAGCTGCAGGAAGCCCAGGTTCCGTTGGCCGCGTTCAAATGCGGTGGTGGTGAGATAGTCCCCCGAACGGATGGGGATCTGCTCCAGAATGGTCTCGTCGGTGGTGACGAAGTTGCCGCGGACGAAGATGGGACCGACGCGGATGCGCGGTCCCACCTTTATCTTCCAGACCACCCGCGCGCTGCTGCCGTCGCGCTCCAGATCTGGTTCGGCGGTGGCCACGACGTGGCCGGCGTCGCCCAGGTACCGTTCCAGGCGGCGGGCGTCCGAGCGCAACGAGCCCGGTCGCAGGGGATCGCCCGGTCGCAGCGAAAGGCTGTCGCGCAGGAAGGTGGGGTCATAGGGGATCGGAATCTGGTCCACGCTCTGGAAGTCCACGGCGGTCACCCGCACCAGCGGCCCCTCGTCGATGGTGAACCGCACGTAGAGGCCCTTGGCGTCACTGTCACGGGCGGTGGTTTCGGCGACCGCCGCGGTGGCGCCCACCAGCCCGAAGGTCTCCCGGGCGGTGGAGATCTCGCCGCGGGCCTGGACGTCCGGATAGCCGCGCGCCCGGTAGTACTCCACCAGCCGTTCCGCATCCAGCTCCACCTGTCGCGCGGTGACGTATCCGCCCGAGCCCAGGCCGATGTATCCCAGCAGCGGGAAGGTGCGCACCGTGACCACTTCGGCCAGCTCGCCGGCGCTCTGGGTGTGATTGCCCTGGAACTCCACCTCCCGCACCTTCAACTCGGGGCCCTCGTCTATCTGGAAGACGAGCCGCTCCTCGTCATCGGCGATGCGTTCGCGATGCCAGGAGACGCGCGCGAAGAAATACCCTCCATCCTGGTAATAGCGTTGAAGGGTGTCGGCGCTGTTTCCCACCTCATAGTCGTCATACGAGCCGCGTTCTTCCAGGGTGAGCTGGTCCCGCAGCGTGGAGCTGGACTTGTGGTGGTTGCCCTCGAAGGTGACGGAGATCCGCTTGCGCTCGTTGATCTGCACCGCCAGTGCCACCGTCTTGTTCTTGCGGTCGAGGCTGCGGTCCGGATCGAAGCTGCTGCTGGCGCGGGCGCCGACGTAACCGATGGCATGGTAGCGATCCGCCACCTTGGCCAGATCGTCACGCATCCGACGCACCGTGAAGGGTACGGGCGCGATTGGCGCGACCCAAAATCGGGGCCAGTCCAGGTGGCGGTGGCGGAAGACTGGCTCGATCTCCGAGGAGGGGAGTGCCTTGTTGCCGGTGATGCTGATGGGGCCAATGGGGTAGCCGGGGCCACGGTTGATGTGGACCGTGAGATCCACGGCGGCGGGAACTGTCCCGTGCGAGGTAAGATCGATGCTAACGTTGACGTCGTAATAGCCTTCCGACCGAAAGAACTGGATGATCTGTTCGCGTTCCCGCTCCAACGCGGCGTCGCGTTCCGGGCCGGGCAACGGCAGGGCGTGTCCAGGACGGATGGTGATGCGCCGGGAGATCTCGTCCTGGCGAATGGGCCAGTTCCCCTTGACGTAGACGTAGCGGACACGGTCGTACGGGCGTAGATGCACGGCGATCGCGACGCCCCCGCTTGTCGGACGGGCCTCGGCGATGGCGTGGTAGCCAGCAGCATCCAGCGCCCGCCGCAAGCGCGGCAGGGTGCCGATGGGGATGCCGATGCGGTCGGCTGGCCCCGATTCAACGAAGCGGCTGCCCGAGGGGAAAGTTCCCAGCAGCAGGTTGGTGATCTTCTCGGCCGCGTCGGTCGACGACCCGTCGAGGTCGAACCGGACAATGAGCGGTGCCGGTTCCTCCAGGGGGGCCCCTCCGGGTGCAGCCGCCGGGGGTGGCGATTTCTCGGCCGTCCCCTGGTCCGCGGGGCGCGCCGTCGGTGCGGGCGCTGGCGCAGGCACGGGCACAGCGACGGGTGCTTCTGGCTGGTCGTCGATGGGGCCGGCCGATGGCACCTGCATGGCGGCGCCCCACGCCGGCGGCGACCTCCCGGCCGCCAAGAGGATGGCCAATATCCATGTCTGAGGAACTCGGTTCAAGGTGAGGCAAAGCAGGTTGGGGAAGAAGGTCACCTTCTTATCGCGAAATCCCACCTCAGTTCGAGACTACCGTTCACGGGCGTGGTCTCGGTCAGCCCCGGTTGCTGCGGGATGACCAACCGCTGCGCCTGTATCGTGAAGGTGATGTAGTCGAACAGCCACTGATCGAACTGCAAAGTCTGCCGCGCGGAGCCCTGGAATCCCTGCAGGGCCTCCACCTGAAACTTCATGTACCGGCTGATCCGCTTGGTGACGCGTTCCTCGAAGCCGTCCGGGCCCACCGTGAGACGGAGTTGCGCCCCCACCGCCCGCTCGAAGGTGTCGCCGATGATGGGTTCCATGAGGTTGGCGATGGTATCGCGGGTGGCCTGACCCGCAATGTCCAGACCGGTGTTGACGTTCGCCCCCACGGTGGGGTTCTGGGTGGTGGCGCGGTCGCTGGCCGCGGTGGTCCGTCCGGTGAGCAGCAAGAAGGCCGTCTGGCTGCGATCCAGGCCGTCGGTGGTCGACAGATCGATCTGCATCTCGCGAACCGGTCCATGAATGTTCATGTTCACGGTATGGTCGGCCCCAGCCGCATCCACCATCTGATTCTGTGCCTCGATCTGGATGTCGGGCGTGTCGCCATCCGCCACCGATTTGGTCTCCACGAAGGTAACGTGGTTGACGTTGGGGACCAGATCGAAATCACCGCGCAGCACGGGGATGCGGAAGCGGCCATCGGTGGGGCGGACGTCGCCGGCCAGGCGCGGCGCCGACAGGGTGCCGCCCACGTGCAGAGCCACATCGATGTGAATCTCGGGCGCAATGTTGTTCTGCACCACGAAAGCGTCGCCCACGGTGCGCACGGTGAGATCCAGGTTGAGGTTTTCCAGCAACGGTTTGCCCTCGTAAAACGGGCGCACCGCCGACTCGTCGACCCGCGGACTGAGCACCAGGTTGGACATCTTGAAATCCTGGACGTACCGGCCGGCGATGATGCGCACCTCGCCGCCCAGCTGGAACCCCGCGTTGAGATCCCCGCCCAGGTCCAGATCGAACGCCAGATCGTTCATCTCGAAGCTGCCCGGACTGCGGTAGCTGAGCTGCTCGCCGTGCAGCGGAAAGTCCAGGCGCCCCAGCTCCAAGGGGACCAGCCGCTTGATCTCGAGCTGGCCGGGCCGCACGCCGGCGGCGCCGATCACCAGCTTGCCCTGCTCGTCGATGAGCACCCGCACGTCCCGCAGCAAGGCGCCCGAGTTGGTCAACTCCACCACGCCGCTTTGCACCTCCACCAGGGTACCGGTGTCCCGCAAGCGAAAGCTGACGGTGTCCAGCGCCAGCCAGGCATTGACCTCAGGGTTGTCCAGCCGTCCCTTGATGTCTGCCTTCACCCGGGCGCGGCCGTGCGCCTCGGCGACGGTCTCCCCGGCCAGGGAGCCCAGCAGTCGGGCGCTGATCTCACCCGCCACGTGGGCGTCGGCGGCCTGGGGGCGAAATCCGGCTCCCAGGGTGACCCGGCCGTCAACCTCGGTGGTGGCCCCATCGACAGAGATCTTCAGCTTGCGAACCTCCGCCGCCCCCGAATCCAGGGCCACGGCCCCACTGGCCACCACGATGTCCATGTCGAAGCCGAGCGGCCGCAGGTGGATGGGATCCTGGATGGTGAGGCTGCCCCGCAGGTCTGGCTTGTCGATGGTGCCGCCGGCATCCAGCGCCACGTCCAGATCGCCGCTGATCTTTTGGGCGAAGGCGCCCACGAACGGCTGCAGCAGCTCCAGGTCGAGGTGCCCCTTCACGGCAGCCTGCACCTTGCGTCCATCCAGCACGCCGTGCGCGTGCAGGTCTCCACCCTGCGTGGCCAGGCTCAGCTCGTCCAGGGTCACCCGGTCCCCGGCCAGGGTCACGTGCACCGGCTTTGTGGCGGCCAGCTCCACCCGGTGCAGCGTGGATTGGGTTGATTCGCCGGGGGCCTCGTCCACGGCCCGCGCCAGCGAGACCCACAGCTCGGTGAGCATCACGTCGGCCAGCAGGGGCTTTCCCGGCTCGAGGTCCACCTGTACCCGTCCCGAGGAGCGCCCATGGCCATCGCCCAGCGCCACCAGTTCGGGCAGCAACGACTCCAGCACCAGCTTGCTGAACTCCACGGTGGCATGCATCGACAGGCCCGCCGCCTTCTGCGCCACCCGCGCATCGACGTGGAAGCGCTCGAAGAGGTCCCCCTTGATGGTCAGCGCCACCACGCCCGGCGTTCGACCTGCGGGGTCCACGGTGTCGTCAGGCGCCACGTCGATCTGCCCGTCACCGAGGACGATCCCCCGGGCGGCCACCCCGGACAGTTCGATAGTGCCGGCGATGCGGGGGCGCTCGGCGGACCCGCTCAGGTGCAGCTTTGCGCCCACCACGCCTTTGACGTCCAGTCCCGTCTCCGCGACGCCGGGAAGGCCAGCCAGGGTCAGGCCCTCCAGCTCCACGTCCAGAGCCAGGGGGCGGGGCCCATCCATTCCCGCGGTGCCGCTGATGTTGACCCGTCCTCCGGCGCGCCGCGCGACGCGGAGTTCCTTCACCGTCACCGTCCGCCCTTCCAGCGCCACCTCGACCGGCCCCAGGATCAGCGCCTCCCCGGCGACCACCAAGGGTTGTTCCCCGGGAATGCGGACGCTGCCCGACAGAGATTCGACAGGCCCCCGCAACTGCGCCTCCAAGGAAAGGCGGCCGGACAAGAGATCGCTGCCAGCGGCGGCGCCCACATCGACGTGGTGGGCGGTGACATTCAGATCCACCACCGGGCTCTTCAGCATCCGCCGGGTGGTCTTCTCGTACAGACGAACCGTGCCCCGGGCCCGAAGATCCCCGCCGAAGAGATCGGTCGACGAAGCGTCCAGACGAGCCAGCCCTCCCTCCAGGCCGAACTGGGCGCGCAGCTCCGGGACCACCCGTTTGCCCACGCCCAACCCGGTGACCGAAGCAGTCCCGCCAACGGTGGGCGACGCCATCGCACCGTCCGCCTTCGCCGTGATTCGTGCTGTCTTTCCCAGCGGTGGCAGTCCTGCCCCTGCCAGCACGCGCGCCAGATCGTACGCCAGTACGTCCAAAGCCAGCGCCACGGTCTGTCGCGCCAGCCGTACCTCGCCGCTGGCGGTGGCGGTGGCCCCCGGTACTTCCACCGTCAACCCCGAGGTCTTGAAGCGCGCGGCGGAGGCCGCGGCGTCGCCGTGGACGCGGATGGTGGTCGGCAACCCAGCCGCGCGCCGTCGCACCAGCGTCAGATCCAATCCCCGCACGGTCCCGGACTGTCCCGCCGGGCCAAGATCCGCCTCGGCGTGGAACCCTCCGTTGAGGTGGCCGCCCGAGATCGCCTGCAGTCCCACCGGAACATAGGAGTCGGTGGTGAAGTCCTTCAGGTTCACGTCCGCCGCGACTTTCATGGCGGTGGCATCGAAGGTGGCGTCCAGGCCCAATCGTCCGCCGCCCGGCGCACCGAGATGGAAGTCACGCACGCCAATCTTCATGGCACCGCCATCGAAGGTCAGGCCAAAGCCCACCCCGAGGGCGCGGTACGGCGCGTACGACACGTCCATTCCCGCGAACTTGGCAGTGACCTTCAGCTTGGCGAAGGTGTCACGCAGATCGGCCGTGGCAGAGATGTCGCCCGACAGCAGCAAGCCTTCGATCTTCTTGCCGGCCACCACTTGATTCAAGGCATCGGCGGCGTCGTGAAACTGCACGTGCAAGGCGGCGCCGGGCACGGACGTCGCGCCATAGATCCCGGTGAAGTAACCCTTACCCACCAGCGCCGTCTTGCCGGTCCTCGCCTCGCGCAGGTCCAGGAAGATGTCGTCGGGACGGTCCTGGGTGGTGGAGATGCGGTTGATGATCACCTTGTCGAACGGAAGCAGGTTGTCATCCAGGATGCGCAGCCATCCACCTCCTTCGGCGACGATGGGACCACAGTCGAAACCGAAGACGGGATGCTTGGGATCCACGGTGGATTGGATGAGGGACGCCGCGGCGCGGGCGTGTCGCAGTTCCAGCCCCCACGAGCCGGGAAAATCGAAGATGGCGTTCAGGTCCGCCAGATCGCCGTTCACGATCTGGAAGAAGGTGCCCGGCCCCTGAGGCTCCGCCACGGCCCCAGCGGGGGGCAGGGGTGCCGCGTGCTTGGGCTGCAGCGCGGCCACGAAACCGATCTCCTCGGACTGGCTCATCTGGGCGAAGCGCCACAGCGCCTTTCCCACCTTCAAGTCGTGGATGGAGAAACTACCCGCGATCAAGGTTCGCAGCTTGACCTTCGCCTCCAGGTGCGGAACGTCCAGCACCACCGTCCCTTCGGGATCGATGATCTTCAGGCCATCCAGGCTGATGGGGCTGGGCGTGTCGGTGATCAGATCGGCCAGCGCGCCCAGCCCCCAGCCCACGCCGCCGATCTGCAGCTTGCCGCGGTTCTCTGGCAGCGCCCCTTCAATGAGCGCGCCCAACCGCGGTCCCTGCAGCACCACGGAAGCCCCGAGGACAGCGGTGGCCACCAGCGCGACCAGGCCGCCCAGCGTGATGAGTACAACTTTACCGACACGGGAGCGCGACACGTCTAGCCCCAATGTGCCATTCTTCTGCGCCCGTCTCCACCTTCGGCGGGCGTCTCATGACCACCAAAACGACGGACAGCAGCCAGAGCGAAGCCACCGTGACCGCCGGCGCGGTTCCGGCTGAGCCCCCGGCGGGTTCGATGACAGAGCAAGGGAAGCCCAGCCTTTTCGTGGTGGACGCCTTCAATTTCATCTTTCGGGCGTTCCACGCCCTGCCGCCCCTCATGACCAGCAAAGGAGTGCCCACCGGGGCGGTCTACGGGCTTTGCCAGATGCTGTTGCGGATCGAGCGGGAACATCGCCCGACCCATTTATGCACGGTATTCGATTCTCCGGGCGAGAACTTCCGTCATCAGTTGTATGCCGGATACAAGGCGGATCGCCCGGCCATGCCCCCGGAACTGGCCGTCCAGATGGAGCTGGTCCACCGGGTCATCGACACCTTCGGCATCCAGACGCTGGCTGTGCCTCATTTCGAGGCTGATGACGTGATCGCCACGGTGGCGCGCATCGCGGTGAAGGCGGGGATGCGCGTGGTGATCTGTTCATCGGACAAGGATCTGATGCAGCTCTGCGGCGGGGACATTTCGGTGCTGGACACCATGCGCAACCGCATGATCGGCGCCCCCGAGGTATCGGAAAAATTCGGGGTTCCTCCGGAGAGGGTGGGGGACGTGCTGGCGCTCACCGGCGATTCCATCGACAGCGTTCCGGGGGTGGATGGCATCGGGCCCAAGACCGCCGCCGAGCTGATCAACCGTTACGGATCACTGACGGCTCTGATGGAGCACGCGTCGGAGGTGAAGGGCAAGCGTGGGCAGGCCCTGATGGCGGCGCGTGACGCCGTGCTGCTCTCGCGTAAGCTGGTGCAGCTGCACGAGGATGTCCCGCTGCCCAAGACCTTGCAGGAGCTTCACCGCGTGGAGCCCGAAAAGGAACGGTTGCGCGCCCTGTTCCGCGATCTGGAGTTCACGCGGCTGGAAGCGGCCCTGGCCGCCGCCGACGAGGACAAGGCGGCACCCTCTAGAGGGGCGGGCGCCCCCTCGGTGGCATCGGCGCCTGCGGAGCCCCGCCTCTCGGCATCCCCGGAAGCGCCGGAGGTTGCCGTGGCCGTGGCCGCGGCGGTCGCGCCGGTGGAGACACCGCGCGATGCCCAGCTGGTGGGTGACGAGGCTGCCCTGCAGGCGCTGGTGACGGCCCTGCGCGAGAGCGAAGGCCAAGGGAAAGGCGGCTTCGGATTCGCGGCGCTATGGGAAGGTGCCGGCCCCGTCCACGCCGCGATGGTTGGCCTGGCATTTGCGTTGGGCGATCGCCGTCGTTTCTACCTTCCGTTGGGGCACCGTTACCTGGGAGCGCCGCCGGCGTTGCGCACCGCCGACGCGTTGGCGCGCCTGAGCCCGGTGCTGGCCGACCCCGCGATCACCAAGCGCGTTCACGACGCCAAGACGATTGGCGTGTTGTTGCGTCGCCACGACGTCCAGCTCGTGGGCGTGGACGCCGACGCCATGCTGGCCTCGTATGTTCTGGATGCCTCGCGGACCACTTACGACATCAACGTGATTGCCGCCGCCGCGGGCATCACCGACGTGGCCCCTCGGGCGGCCTGGCTCGGCTCGGGAAAAGGCGCGCGTGCCCCCTCGGATGTGCCCGTCGAGGAGGCGGGGCGTCGTCTCGGTGCCGAGGCGGCCGCCGCCCTGGCGCTTGCCTCGGGGCAGGCAGGCCCACTGACCTCCGGCGGTTTCGACGCGCTCTACCGGGAGATGGAGCTTCCGCTGGCCCATGTGCTCTCCAAGATCGAGTGCCGCGGCATCTTGCTCGACAGCGACTACCTGCGGGGGTTGGGACAGGAGGTGGGCACATCTCTGGTGCGACTGGAGGCGGAGATTCACGGCCTGGCCGGCACGACCTTCAACATCAATTCCAACAAGCAACTTGCCGACGTGCTGTTCGGCAAGCTCGGTTTGCCGGTGATTCGCAAGACCAAGACCGGCGCTTCCACCGACGCCGACACCCTAGAAGAGCTGGCCGCCCTGCATCCCGTGCCCGCCAAGATCGTCGAGTACCGCGGTCTGGCCAAACTGAAAGGGACCTATATCGACGCGTTGCCCGCGCTCGTTAATCCCCACACCGGCCGCCTGCACACCTCCTTCAATCAGGCCGTGGCGGCCACGGGAAGGCTGTCGTCCAGCGATCCCAACCTGCAGAACATCCCCATCCGCACAGAGGTGGGCCGACGCATCCGCCAGGCCTTCGTCGCCAAGCCCGGGATGCTGCTGGTGTCAGCGGACTACTCGCAGATCGAGCTGCGCGTGCTCGCTCATTTCTCCGACGATCCCGCGTTCGTCGAGGCTTTTCTGTCGGGGCAGGACATCCACCTGCGCACGGCGGCGGAGGTGTTTGGTCTGCCACCCGAGTCGGTGACGGCCGAGCACCGGCGCATCGCCAAGGCCATCAACTTCGGGCTGGTGTTCGGGCAGACGGACTTTGGCCTGGCGCAAGCGCTGCGCATACCGAGGGCGCAGGCCCGCACGTACATCGATAGCTACTTCCGACGGTACGCTGGCGTGCGCGCCTACATGGAACGGGCCATCGCCGAGGCACGGGCCACCGGGGAGGTCAGCACCTTGCTGGGGCGCCGCCGCCCCCTGCCGGAGATACGATCTTCGCGGGTACAGGATCGCAACTACGCCGAGCGGATCGCGCGCAACACTCCCATTCAGGGGACGGCCGCCGACCTGCTGAAGCTGGCGATGATCCGGGTGGACCGCGGCATCGACTCCGGCATGGTCCCGGAGGCAACCGGCGCGCAGCTGCTCCTCACCGTGCACGACGAGCTGGTCTTCGAGGTCCCCGAGGAACGGGTGCCGGCCTTCAGCGCCTGGGTGAAATCCGAGATGGAATCGGTGTTCACCTTGAAGGTGCCGCTGATCGTCGAGGTAGCCGCCGGGCGCACCTGGGGCGACGCCCACTAACGCGCCTTCGGCGGTCGTGGGGAGCCGAAGACAGCCCCCCACGTGCCCCCCACGGATTTTGCTGAGGCGAGCCGGCGCGGCGAAGCCGCGCCTCCCGGGGAAAGACTCGCTCCCTACGGTCGCTCTGGCGGTACGACGAAAAACATGCCCCGCGAAGCGGGATTCTGCCGAAAGTTGCAGGATGGAGAAAGGGTGTCCAAGCGGTGATGTAGGCTGGCGTCGACGGCGAAACTCTTACCTTGCCGCCATGTGACGACATGACGGTATGTGTCGTCGCGCGCTCCGAATGAACGCAGTTGCGGCGCCTGGCAGCGGCGTCGTGCGATGGTCGCGGACAGTTTGAATGTCGCGGCCGTCATCGCGTCGTTATATAATTGGGGCTTGGCCATGGTGTGCGGGCGATCGGCGCTGTTGCTGTTGGTGATGTCACTGTCGGTGGGTGGCGCCCTGTCGGTGTCGGGGTGCCGCCGCCGTGCCATCACGTCCTCCCGCACCGCAGCGGGCCGGTCGGGGACGGCATCCCGCACGGGCGATGCGCCGGCTGTTGAATCACCGCCGACACTGTTCGGGACGGCGGCCATTCCCCCCAGCAGCGGCGTGGTGGCGCAGGATTCCGGCGAGACAGCGACCCGCCCGTTGCGCCGCTGTTTTTCCGAACAGCCGACCTGGGCCGATGCGCCGGTCTCCGAGTTGCTCGATCGCGCCGGCAACCTCTTCGACGGCGATGACTTCATGGGCGCGCTCGCGTGCGCGGAGGAGGCGGCGCGTGCGGCGCCGCGCTCGGTGGAGGCCCATCACGATCGGGCGGCGGCCCTGCTGCACCTGGGCCGCCTCGACGAGGCGCGCGATGCTTTGGCGCTGGCCATGGCGCTCGATCCCGATGATGCGGAGACCTTGGAGGCCAGCGCCGACCTGTACATCAACCAGCTCCCTCCCACGGCGGATCGTTCCGCGATAGGACTCG
>JBDSME010000575.1:0-15583 GCA_039916065.1 Polyangia bacterium | reverse complement strand
GCTGTCAGGGTAGCGGCGTCCCGTTCCCCAGCGTCGAAGCTGAGGCGGGCAGCGGAGAGGGCGCGGGAGATGGCGAGGGCCCGCGATCGGTCGGCGGTGGATAGATACTTGTTGCGCGAGGACATGGCCAGTCCGTCGGGTTCACGGACGGTGGGCAATCCCACCACCTCGACAGGCATGTCCAGATCACGCACCATGCGGCGGATGACGGCAAGCTGCTGGAAATCTTTTTCGCCGAATAGCGCCACGTGCGGACGGACGATGTTGAACAGCTTGCAGACCACCGTGGCTACCCCGACGAAGTGTCCTGGCCGGGAGGCGCCGCACATCCCCGTCTCGAGCTGATGGACCTGAACCGTGGTCTGATGTCCCGGCGGGTACATCGCTGAACGATCCGGTGTGAAGGCGACATCCACCCCAGCTGAGGCAGCTTTGCTGAGATCGCCCGGGAGGTCGCGCGGATAGCGGTCGAGATCTTCGCTCGGGCCGAACTGGGTAGGGTTCACGAAAATCGACAGCACCAGGCGGTCGGCGCGACGGCGCCCCTCCCGGAGCAGCGCCACGTGGCCGGCGTGCAGGGCTCCCATGGTGGGGACGAAAGCGATGCGCTCTCGCCGGGCGCGGGCTTGCTCCGACCAGGCCGCCATCTCGGCGGGAGAGCTCAACAGCGAGACGGTATCGACCGGCAGTGATCCCAGCGGAGGTGCGGGCCCGCCTTCGGTCACTCGAAGCTCTCGTCGGACGCGGGAAAACGTCCAGCGCGGACGTCGGCGGCGTAGGCCGCGAAGGCAGCTTGTGCCTGGGTGCCGAGCTGCGCGTACTGGCGCGCAAAGCGTGGCTTCCAGGAGGGATCGAGCCCCAGCAGATCGTGCATCACCAGCACCTGTCCGTCGCAACCCGCGCCGGCGCCGATGCCGATGGTGAGCGCGGGAACGGCGGCGGTGATCTCGGCAGCCAGTCCGCGAGGCACGCTTTCCACCACCAGCGCATAAGCTCCTGCGTCCGCTACCGCGCGGGCGTCCGCCAAGATCCGGTCGCGCTGCGGCGCCGTGCGGCCCTGCACCTTGAAGCCGCCGAAAGCGTGGACTGACTGCGGGGTCATCCCCACGTGCCCCATCACCGGAATTCCGGCGGCCGTCAAGCGGGCAATCAGCTCGGCCACTTGCACGCCACCTTCGATCTTGACCGCTTCGGCGCCCCCTTCCTTCACCAGGCGGCCGGCGGCGCGCAAACCGTCCTCGACGGAAGCCTGGTAGCTCATGAAGGGCATGTCCGCGACCAGGTGGGCCCGCCGTACCCCGCGGGCCACCGCGCGCGTGTGATAGACGATCTCGTCCACGGTGACCGGAAGGGTGGAGGCGTGTCCCTGGATCACCATGCCCAGCGAGTCCCCCACCAGCACCACATCGACGCCCGCCTGGTCGGCCAGGCGGGCAAAGGTGACGTCGTAGGCCGTCACCACCACCGTGCGTTCGGGGACGGCGGCGGCGGCGGCGCCAGCGGATGCCGGTGCCTGGCCAGCCTGGCTCTTGCGCGCGGCCAGGGCGACCACGGTCATCTTGGGCGGCGGCTTCTTGACGTCGTTTGACATCATCGTGGATCTAGCACGGCACCGACGGTCAGCGCCGCGTCCAGTGGTTCACCCCGGCGCGCGTGCGGCGAATGACCGCCAGCAACTCGGCCCAGTGCTCCGGGTTGGCCACGAAATCGATCTCGGATGCATCGACGATCAACAGCGGTCCTTCGTTATAGTGGAAGAAGAACTCGGCGTAGGCGCGGGCGACGTCTTCGACGTATTCCCCACGAATGGGCTTCTCGGCGGCGCGTCCGCGGCGGCGGATGCGCTCCAGCAACACCGGCGTCCGGGCCTGCAGGTAGACCACCAGATCCGGCGTGGCCACGCGGGGGCGCAGCATCTGGTAGATGCGCTCGTAAAGCGCCATCTCGTCGTTGGACAGGGTCAGCGACGCGAACAGGCGATCCTTGGCGAACAGGTAATCCGCCACCACACCGCCGGGTGAGAACAGATCCCCTTGCCCCAGCTCGCCCTGTTGCTGGTAACGCTGCAGCAGGTAGAAGAGCTGGGTGGACATGGCGTTGCGACGCGGATCCTTGTAGAACGCCGCCAGAAAAGGGTTGTCGTCTGGCTGCTCGCGCACCAGGCGGGCACCCAGCTCGGTCGCCAGCAACTCGGCCAGGGTGCTCTTGCCGACGCCGATGGGCCCTTCCACGGCGATATAGCGCGGGCGCTCGTTCAACGTTGTTTGACCTATAACCCGCCCGCCGCCGCGGGCGCCAGTACCAGTTCCATCCGCACCAGGGTGGGCTTCTTGCGCGCGGGGCGGCTGACGCGAAACTGCTGCAGCACGGCGGCCTCGATGCAGCGGGGCAATTCCTCGCCCAGCTCGGGAGGGGCCTTGGCCGCCACCGCGCCCACGCGGCCCGAATCTTCGATCCGCATCTCCAGCGAGACCTTCCACTGGCGCGGCGAGGAGCCGGGCTCAGCCCCCGAAGCCGCGGGCGCGGGCAACTCAAGCAGGCAGGCATCCAGCAAGCGCGGATAGAGGCGCCAGGCGGCGTCGATCAGCGGAGCGACCAGCGGACCATCCGCGCGCACGGTGGCGTGATGGAGCACCCGGCCAACCCCGGTGGGCCTTCCGCTGCCGTCGGGATTGACCTCGCCGGCGGACCGCCGGTCAGTGGCCGCGGGGCTGCGGTCCCGGGAGGTATCCGGCGTGGTCTTCCCCATCAAGCGCGCCAGGTGTTCCCGCGCCTGCACCGCGTAGCGTCCGGTCGCGACGCGGAGATAGTCCCGGAAGCTGACGCTGGCGTCTGCCGCGCGTCCTTGTGTTTCGCGTGCCAGGCCCAGGTAGTAGAAGACTTCGCCGCGGGGCACAAAGAACACGTCACCATCGGCGGCAGCGGCACCATCGACACTATCTGATGGGCCCGCCACGCGCAGCACCGTCAATCCCGGATCGAGCGCCAGTGCCCGTCCCATCGCTTCGCGTGATGCCAAAGCGGCTCCCTGGCGATCCAGCGCCACGGCCAGCCCGAAGTAGCCGAGCGCCATACCTTGGAGGTGCTCGCGACGGTTGGGCGCGCGTTCCTCGATCGCCACGGCTTCCCGGTATCGATCGATCGCGGCGATGAGATCACCGCGCGCCATCAACAGCTCGGCGCTGTTGGCCAGAGCGGCCGGCTCGGTATCGCCCAGCGCGATCTCTCGTTCGTACGCATCCAGCGATTCGTCGTACGCACCCAGGCGCGTCCGCTCGTTGGCCAGGCGGAACAACATCCGCGCCTCGTCGGCGGGCGTGGGCGCCGAGGCGACGGCCAACTCAAATTCGCGCGCGGCCTCCCGCGTCCTCTTCGTCGCTGACAAGATCTCCGCCAGCGACCGGCGCGCCTCGAAATCACCAGGCCTTGCCGCCAACGAAGTCCGCAGCCCCTTCTCATCGCCACCCCGACCAACCCCCGCCACCTCCTCCCACATCCCCCCCACCGCCACCCCCGGCGCCAGCACCAACGCCAAGATCACCACCCCCCGCATGCGATGACTATATCTCCCCGCCCGTCCCCTCACCCTTCGCCCTCTCCCCGCAAGCGGGTGGAGGGATCTGCAATGTCGCCCCCCTCGCCTCCCGATCGAGCACCACCGCATCCTTCCGGCTCCTGCACGGCCGGTATTCCAGTTCAGGAGGCGCGGCTTTGCCGCGCCGGCAAACTACCCCCCACCCTCCGTTGGGGGGCTGGTGGGGGGACTTAGTCCCCCCGCCCTCGGCTGGTGGGGGGACTGGTCCCCCCGCCTCCGGGCTGGTGGGGGGACCTAGTCCCCCCGCCTCTTATATGTCCAGGTCCGCCTGGCTGGAGCGTTCCATGATGAACTTGAAGCGGGCCTCCACGTCTTTGCCCATCAGCTCACCCAGGATGCGGTCGGTCTCGGCGCCGTCGGTGATGGTGACGCGGAGGAATCGCCGGGTAGCGGGGTCGAGGGTGGTGCGTTTCAGCTCCTCGGGCTGCATCTCGCCCAGACCCTTGAAGCGCATCACCTCGGGACGGGCATTCTTGGGCAGGGTTGCCACGATGCGATCGCGGTCCAGCTCGTCCAGCGCCCAGTAGGTCTCCTTGCCGTGGTCGATGCGAAACAAAGGAGGCTGCGCCAGGTAGACATAGCCCTGCTCGATCAGCGGGCGCAGATGCCGGTAAAAGAAGGTCAGCAACAAGGTGGCGATGTGGTGGCCATCCGAGTCGGCGTCCATCAGCAGCACGATCTTGTGGTAGCGGAGCCGCTCCACCTTGAAGTCGAGGCCCACGCCACACCCCAGCGCCGACACCACGTCCTGCAATTCCTTGTTCAGCAACACCTTCTGCAGCGACGCCTGCTCGGTGTTCAACACCTTGCCGCGCAGAGGGAGGATGGCCTGGGTACGGCGCTCGCGCCCTTGCTTGGCGGAGCCGCCGGCGCTGTCGCCCTCGACGATGAACAGCTCGCTCTTCGCGGGGTCGGTCGAAGAACAGTCGGCGAGCTTGCCCGGCAGATTCAAGCGGTGGGACACCGCGGTCTTGCGCGAAACCGCCTGTGAGGCGGCGCGCGACGCCTCACGCGCCTTGGCGGCCAGCGCCACCCGCTCCACGATGGCGGCGCCCGCTGTGCGGTTCTCCAGCAGAAACTTCTCCAGCGCGCCGCGCACCACGTTGTCGACCTGGGCCTGGATCTCGGGGCTGCCCAGCCGCTCCTTGGTCTGCCCCTGGAACTGCGGCTCCTGCATGTAGATGGACAGCACCCCCACGATGCCTTCGCGGATGTCCTCGGCCGAGACCGTCACCCCCTTGGGGGCCAGATTGGCCGTCTCCATGAACGTACGCATGGCCTTCACCACCGCCGAGCGCAGCCCCTGCTCGTGGGTTCCCCCCTGGGTCGTGGGAATACCGTTCACGTACGAGCGCAACGTCTCCTCGGGAGACTCGGTCCACTGCAGCGCCGCCTCCAGGCGGAAACCCTGGTCGCCATCGCGCTGCACGTACACCACTTGAGGAACAGTCGGCGCCTTGCCGCGGTCGGTGATGAGCTTGGTCAGAAAGTCGGCGATACCGCCTGCGTGCTCGAACACCTCGGTGCTCTTCGCCGCCTCGTCGCGAAAGGTGATCTTCAGGCCCTTGTGCAGGTAGGCCTTGGTGTCCAGGCGATAGCGGACCGTCTCGGCATCGAAGGTCTGCTTGCCGAATATCTCCGGGTCCGGGCGGAAAAAGATGGAGGTCCCAGTGCCCCGCGCTGGTCCAATCTTGCTGATCTTGCTGGCCGGCTTGCCGCGCTGGTAGCTCTGCTGCCACTCCGCGCCGTCGCGCTTGATGGTCGCCACCAGCTCTTCCGACAGCGCGTTCACCACCGACGAGCCCACGCCATGCAACCCGCCCGAGAACTGGTATTGCGTCGAGGAAAACTTCCCCCCGGCGTGCAGGGTGGTCAGCACCAGCTCCAGCGCCGACTTCTTGAACTCCTTCTTGACGTCCACCGGGATGCCCCGGCCGTCATCCACCACCGTCACCGAACGGTGGTCGGCGTGAAGGGTCACCTGGATGTGAGAACCGTAGCCGTTGATCACCTCGTCGACCGAGTTGTCGACGATCTCCCACAGCAAATGATGGTAGCCGCGGTTGTCGGTCCCTCCGATGTACATGCCGGGACGCCGCCGCACCGGCTCCAGCCCTTCCAGGACGGTGATGTGTTCGGACGTGTATCCAGCGGATGAGACGGTCGCCATGATCTAGTTCAACCCCGGCGCCGGGGGCGGAGAGACATCGGGTTCGGGAAAGATGAGGCGGGCGATCTTGAGCTTGCGCCCCAGGGAATGCCCGCGGCCACCACGCCCGGTGACGGCGAAGCGTCCGGGCCCCACCGGGAATTTCTTACCTGCATCACTCTCGGCGATCAGCACCTCTTTGTCCGCCCGCCGTCCCACGCCGAAGCCCAGCACCGCGTCGTCATCGTCCACCTTGATCAAGGTGACGCCACGGCCGGGGTTGGCCAGCGTGGGGAGCTCTTCGGCCTTGCACAGCAGGGCCCGTCCGGTCGCGGTGACCACGCTGACGATGTCACCAGGCGCCGTCACGGCGACGCCCACGATCTCGTCGCCCTCGGCGGGACGGGCGAATCGCCGTCCCGCGCGCGTGGAAAGCTCACGGTGGGTATCAAGGCCGAAACGCAGGCCGAAGCCGCGCTTGGTGGCGGCCATCGCCAGCGACCCCGCCTGCATCGTCGCTCCGGTGGTCATCACGCCGCCGATGATCCGCTCGCCATCCTTGAGGTTGAACAGCTTCTGCACCGGCTCACCATAGCCGGTGGACTGGGGGACGTCGTTCACGCGCAGCACGTAGCAGGTGCCGAAGTTGGAGAACAACGCCAGCGATTCCTTGGTTCCCCCACGCGCTGCCATCAAGATGGAATCACCTTCGCGCAGACGGGTGGCGGAGAGATCCTTGATCTCGCGCACGCGCTTCAGCCAGCCATCGCGCGACACGATCACCGTGACGTCCTCGTGCACGATGAAGGCCTCGGCATCAAAGGCCACGTCGTCGCCCCCCGCGCCGCCAATCTTGGTGCGCCGCTTGTCGGCGAACCGTTCCGACACCTCGCTGAGCTCGGTCCGGATCACCTTCCACAACCTCTTCTTGTCGTCGAGGATGGTCTTGATCTCCTTGGCGCGGGCGCGCTTGTCGCGCAGCTCCTCCTGGATGGCATGGATCTCCAGCCGGGCCAGCTTGTACAGCTTCAGCTCCAGGATGGCGTCCACCTGCACGGCATCCAGAGAAAAGCGCGCCATCAGCTTGGCGGCGGCGTCGGCCTTCCCTTCCGACTTGCGGATGATGCGGATCGCCTCGTCCAGCAGGTCGAAGATGGTGACGAAGCCCTGCAGGATGTGAATGCGGCGATTGAGCTCGGCCAGCTCGAACTGGAACCGCCGCGTCACCACTTGCTCGCGGAAGGTCAGGAACTCGCGAAGGATGGCCTTGAGATCCAGCCGCGCCGGCCCCGCGATCTCCGGATTCGCCGTCGGTACCAGACAGGTCATGTTGACGTGAAAGCCCAGCTCCAGAGGCGTGTGCTTGTACAGGTAAGCCATCACCAGCGCGGCATCCGCGCCCGGCTTCAGCTCCAGGACGATGCGCACGTCGGCCGTCGATTCGTCGCGCACGTCCAGCAGCAGCGGCAGCTTCTTGCCGATGATCACGTCGGCGATCTTCTCCACCAGCGTGGCCTTGGATAGGCCGAAGGGGATTGAGGTGACGACCACCTGCTCGCCACCACGCTTCAGCTCCTCGGTCTTCCATTCGCCCCTGACGCGCACGCCACCCTGGCCGGTCTCGTAGATGTCCCGCAACTCCTTCTTGGAGTTGGTGATGAGGCCGCCGGTAGGAAAATCCGGCCCCTTGACGTACTTGAGGAGATCCTTCGTCTCCAGGTTCTTGTCGTCGATGAGAGCCATCGCCGCGTCGCACACCTCCTTGAGGTTGTGCGGGGGAATGTTGGTCGCCATGCCCACGGCGATGCCCGTACAGCCGTTGGCCAGCAACTGCGGCACCCGGGCCGGCAGGACGATCGGCTCCTCGGTGGTGCCGTCGTAGTTGGGGCGAAAGTCCACGGTGCCCTGGCGAATCTCGTCCAGCAACTCGGTCGACAGGGGCGCCAGACGCGCCTCGGTGTACCGGTAGGCGGCGGCGCCATCGCCGTCCAGAGACCCGAAGTTTCCGTGTCCGTCCACCAGCCGGTAGCGGAGCGAAAAGTCCTGCGCCATGCGCACCATGGCCTCGTAGCAGGAGGAATCGCCGTGCGGATGGAACTTGCCCAGCACCTCTCCCACGATGGTGGCGCACTTGCGGAAGCGCGAGTCGGGATACAGGTGCAGGTTGTTGTGCATGGCGTACAAGATGCGCCGTTGCACGGGCTTCAACCCGTCACGCACGTCGGGCAGGGCCCGCGCCGTGATGACGCTGACCGCGTAGTTCAGATAGCGGCGCTGCGCCTCGTCGGAGAGCGAGGCGTCCGCCGGCGGCGTGGGACCGCCGTTGCCATCTGACCCGTCGTTGCCGTCGTCGTCGCCGCCCCCGCGCCCTCCCCCTTTGCCTCCGCGACCGCCGCGGCGCGGTTTTGGCGCGGATGATCCCCCGTCCTTGCCCCCGTCCTTGCCTTTGGCGGAGTCGGCGGAGGAGGCTTTCGGGCCGACGCCCGCGTCATCAAGATCGAGTTGTCGTTGCTGCCCCATAGGGAGGTACGAATCTGGGAGTTTGGGAAGTTGAAAGGGAAAGAAAAAGCCGGACCGTCTACAGGTCAGGTCGCTACAAACACCGCCGAAAAGCCAGGAAAACGTGCTTCCGGACGTAACGTGCCCGCAGGCAAACTAAGGGACGGAGATCGGAAATGCAAGAAACGAGGCGAAGCGAGGCGCTTGCCGCACCCGGCCGGCCGCGACGCAGGCCCCCAGCCCGCTGGTCAGCCGCCCCAGCCGCGGCGGCGACGCCTCAGCTCTGCAGCTTCTTGCGTTTCCAGCCGCGGGGCGGGCGCTTGTCGGGCGAATTCGGATTCGGCCGGGCGTTATCGATCCAGCGGTAGCTGGGCAGCGGACGCACATCGATGTGCACGAACCTGGCGCGGGGGTAAAGGCCGATGCCCATACCGCCGGTGTCCAGCGTGGAGGCGAACTGGACGATCTTCTTCGGTGGCACACCCTCGATGCGGATGTCGCTGGCCGACCCTTTGTAGTGGAAGCTGGTTTGCCGGCGCTGGTTGCGGAAGCCCGAGACCACCTCCAGCCGTTTCTGGAAGTGATCGTAGACGTGCGACAACAACACGATCAGGCGGGGATCGATGGGCTTCTCGGTGTCGGTCCGCTTGCAACGAAGCATGTGGTCGGCCTTGTGCAGATCATCGACGTCGAACGAACCGTCGTCGTTGAAGATGTTCAGCTCCGTCTCTTCCTTCGAGGCCAGACCGTACAGGCGCACCCGTCCCGAGGGCAGGGGCAGCGGCGTAGCGCGAAGCTGGGATTCGGGAACCACGTGACCGACCACCTTGTTCTTGCGGCCGCGCTTCTGCTTACCTGCTCCGCGTCGCTGCGCCACCGAAGACCCGGATGCCGGCGACTCCCCTGCCGCTGACGGCGTCTCGTCGCCGCTCTCCTCGCTGTCGGAAGAGCCTGGCTCGGCCAAGGCCATCGCCGGGGCGCCGGAGACAACGAACATCACCAGCGCCAGGGACCCTAGTCGCGTCATGCCCAGTCACCATCGGCCAGTTACGGCCTAAAATCAAGGATGAATGTACTCAGATACCCTACCCGCGGATGCGCCGAACCCGGAGCTAAGGGCTTTTGGGTATGGCCGGGGCGGGGACGGGCGCGGAAACGAGCTGGGCGGGAAGGTGCACCAGGTCAATGGTCAAACGCTCCGCCACCGAGAAGATGCGCTCGTCCCGGTAAAACTCCCCGAACACGATGCGTCTAATTCCGCCGTTGGCGAGCTGCTTGAAACAGTTCCAGCACGGGCTGGCGGTGACGTAGCAAGCCCCCCCATCAATCATCACGCCGTTCTTGGCCGCCTGGATGATCGCGTTTGCCTCGGCGTGGATGGTGGCGACGCAGTGGTCGTTCTCCATCATGTGCCCATCCTCGCTGCAGTGGGGCATGCCGCGGATCGAGCCGTTGTATCCGGTGGACAGGATGGTGCGATCGCGAACGATCACAGATCCAACGAACTTCCGCGGACAAGTCGAGCGCGAGGCTACGACCGCCGCAATATTCATGAAGTACTGATCCCAGGAGACGCGCTGCATGACGGCTCCGCAGCCTACGCTCCTTTGTGGAGTGACGCCAGACGACGAGACTACGCGCTCACGTTGGCTGCGACTAAGTCGGCTCGGGCGCGATCTTGTGTCGCAGGAGATAGACCGCGGTGGCCAACACCGTGACGGGGATGACGTGGCTCAGGTGATAGGCCAGCGCGTAGGAGACGGCGACGTCGCGGGGCACCCCTGCCATGACCAGCGCCATCGTCGCCCCGGCTTCGAAGGCACCGAAGTTTCCCGGTAGGGTCGGGATGACAATGGCGGCGTTGACGCCGACCAGGGTCAACAAGGCGGTGCGAACGCTGGGGCTGATCGAAAAGGCGCCCTGGAACAGCACCAGCATCCCAATCTCACTGCACCACCCGAGCAGGGACAAAGCAACCATGATGGTCACCCGGCGCGGCGTCGACGCTTGTAGTCCCGAGGACAGCGCCCGCTGCACGCGCGGCCACCGGTCAAGTCGGGGGACCAGCAAGCGTCCGCCAGCGAGCACCGCCAGGTAGGCGGCAACCGCCACCCCTGAAAGCCCCAGCGCCAACAGGCCGAGCCCGGTCATCAGCGATACCACGAAGACCAGGAGAGCGAGCGCCAGCACCTCCGCTCCCCGTTCAGCCCAGGTGCAGGCATAGTCGATCGCGAGCTGTCCGCTCGGCGATATCGCTTGCCACCTTCGCAGGCGCGCCGCACGAACCACATCTCCACTGCCAAACCCGATCGCGGCGTTTGCCAGCAGTCCCTCGAGGGTGGCCGCCAGGACTTGGCGATAGGGAGGTGGATCGATCAAGGCCACGCGCCACCGTGCCGCCTTCAGCGGAAGAAACACCACCAGGTTCAGCAGAATCGCCGCCATCACCGCCCAGGGCGCGTTCGCCGAAAGCTGGACAGTCCAGGGCTTCTCCCGCCACACCACCACCGCCAGGAAAGCCAGGGGAAGGCAACGCAAGGCCGCCCTCCACTTCTTCACGCGCGATCCAGCGTCAAGAACGTGAATCCGTCGTCCCGCAATCGTTCGAGCAGGCGCGGCAAGGCGGAGACCATCGGCTCGATGTTGGGGCTGACTTCGTCGCCCCGGCCGTCGTGGAGCAGCAGCACCATGCCCGCGCGTGCAAAGCGCGTCGCCCGGTTCACCAGCACCTCGGGAGCGGGCCCGTCGGTGTCCCAGATTCCCCGGGTCCATGCCCAGACCTGGCATCCCGCCGCGCGCGCCGCTCTCAGGGCGGCTGTGCTCTTCAGGCCATGGGGCGGGCGATATAGCCGGGCCGGCGGCACTCCCAGGGCCGACAGCTCCGCGGCGGCCGTCGACAGCTCGCGGGCGACCGTTGCCTGATCGTCGCGGTGCACCTTCCTGTGGGTGACCCCATGAATCGCCACGGTGTGACCCTGTTCCGCCACCAGGCGCAGCACATCGGGATGGCGGCGGGCATTGGCAGCCAGGACGAAGAACGTCGCCTTCACCTGATAGCGCCCCAGAATTTCCACCACCCGCCTGGTGCCCGCGCTCGGGCCGTCATCGAAGGTGAGAGCGCAGGTGCGTTCCGGCCGCCGCCCCAGGCGCCAGTGAACGCGGCCAAGGGGATCGAACGCCGGGATCTCGCGGAACGCGATCACGCCCCCCAGGAGCGCGGCCGCAGCCAGAAGGACCAGCCTTTCCCAGGAGCCAAGCGCCGGTGCCCAGAGGACGACCGCGATACCCGCGCCGATCCCCAGGAGCAGCAGGGCGCGCTTCATCCATGACCCGGCCGGCGCCCCCATCAGTGCGGCGCCTTCATGCGGCCGCTTTGGCGCGCCAACTCGGCAACCCGGCAGCCGGGGCAGCGGCCTCCTGCAAGACGTCGAGGATCCTGCCCCCGATCCGCTCCCAATCGAAGGCGTCGGCGATGGCGCGGCCGCGGACGATGCGATTGCTTTGATCCTGGCGGAGTGTGTCGAGCACCGCGACCGCGAAAGCGTCGGCGCTGGATTCCTTGGCCACGATCACGTTCGACCAATGTTCACCGGCGCGATCGGCGCCAAAAGCCGGCAGCGCCACCACGGGCAACCCGGCGGCAAATGCCTCCAGAACCATGATTGAAAACCCCACCGCGCGCGCCGGAAGAAGAAACACGGACGACGACGCGAGCAGCTCCGGACGCTGATCGTAGACCGCTCCCAGGAATTCGACGCGCCCGCGCAGCGCCGGGGGCACCCGTCCTTCAAGGCCCGCTCGCATCGGTCCATCCCCCGCCATCAGCAGGCGCACGTCCGGAGATACCGCAGCGATGCGCGCAAAGGCGTCGATGGCCACGTCGGGGCCGTTCCGTTCCTCTAGCCGGCCGAGATAGACAAGGTTTCGCGTCCCGGCCTGCGCGTACCGCGCGGTGGGGTTCACCCGCCAATACGCGGCGGCGATGCCGTTCGGGATGATCGTGGCTTTGAAGTCGGCGTAGCGTCCCAGCGACTGCGCCGTCGCCTCCGAAACGGCGATCACGGCGGCGGCTCGTCGAAAAACCCAGCGGTAGTAGGCCGCCACCCGGTGCCGCCAGGGCGCGTCCGGAAAACACGAGTGCAACGTCAGCACCTTGGGTCCCCGAAACATCGCCAGTGCCCAGAAGGCCAGCCCCAGGTCACAGGGCCCGTGGATGTTGAGGACATCGAATTTCCCGGCACGTAGCGCACGGTAAAAGTTGTAGGCCGCGCGCGGGCCGACGGTGGCCTGGGCAAAAGTGCCCCCGCTTCCAAAGGTGTAGGCGCGGCCGACCCGAACCACACCGCGCTCGGCGTCGTCCGGCCCGGCCGTCGCGGCGGAGGCGGAGGCTCCCGAGGGGCGCCCCGTCAGAATCGTGACCTCCACTCCGCGCTGGCGGAGGAATTTTCTCAGGTGGCGGACGTGCTCCTGGATGCCTCCCAGGCTGGGGAAGTAACTCTCGGCCACGATACCGACACGGAGGGGTCGCATGGAAGCTGCCATGGCTTGACTGCTAACCGATCCCCCGCCCCACGGCAGGCGTTGGATTTTCTCGGGCAAGCTCCTGGCGCCAATGTTTCAACATCTGGACGCTCTCTTTTCGCTCGTGCGGGCCCGACACTCAAGTACATCTTCCAGTCATCTTCTGTTTTCTCCGACTCATCGGGTCGATTCCCGACCGCCCCCCGGACGGTCTCAGCCGATCAATGAGCGCCAGCGCTTTCCGCGGACTGGCGCGGCGCCCGTGATGACGCCCACATTTGAACATTTGGTAGTATCCGCCGCGCCGTGGACTGGAAAGCAACGCTGAACCTACCGAAGACGGACTTTCCCATGCGGGCCGATTTGGCGCGCCGGGAGCCCGTGTGGCTTGAACGCTGGGCGAACGAACGTCAGTACACTCGCATTCTGGAGGATCGCGCCCGCGCGGAGGCCCCGGCATTCGTATTGCACGACGGCCCCCCCTACCCCACCGGCGGCATTCACTACGGCACGGTGCTGAACAAGGTGCTGAAGGACATCGTGGTGCGATCGCAGCTCCTGATGGGCCGGCGGGCGGTGTTTCGCCCAGGATGGGACTGCCACGGGTTGCCCATCGAGCAGCAGGTCGAAAAAGAACTGGGTGGCAGGGAGGCCAAGGCCAAGCTGGGCGTGGCCGAATTCCGCATCCGCTGCCAGGAGCACGCGCTCAAGTTCGTGGATGTGATGCGCACCGAGTTCAAGCGCCTGGGATGCCTCGGACAGTGGGACGAGCCCTACCTGACGCTGGCCAAGTCGTACGAGGCCACCATCGTGCGACAGCTCGCGGCGTTTGCCCGCGCCGGCCTGATCTACCGCGACAAGAAGCCCGTCCACTGGTGCCTGGTTCACACCACCGCCCTGGCGGAGGCGGAGATCGAATACGCCGATCACGCGTCGCCATCGATCTATGTGCGACTCCCCATCGTGGGGGGTCTGGGCGCTGCGCTGCCAGAGCTGGATGGCCAGCCGGCCGCGTTCGTCATCTGGACCACCACCCCCTGGACCTTGCCGGCAAACCTGGCCGTGGTGGCCAATCCCGAGCTGGAATACGTGGCCCTGCCTGTCGTCCACGCTGGCGCCGGCGATGGCGCCGTGGAGCATCTGGTGGTGGCGCGCGGACTGGCGGAATCATTCCTGACAGCCTGTGGCCTGGACTGCCCGCCGGCGCGCTGGGTGACCATTCCCAAGGCCGCCTTCCAGCGCCTGGAGAGCGCGCACTATCAACCCATCTATCCGCCGTCATTCGGCAGCGGCAACGAAGGTGTACCCGCCGCCAGCGGCGGCGAGTACCGGTTGTACTTCGCGCGCCACGCCACCCTGGAAGCGGGCACGGGACTGGTGCACACGGCGCCCGGACACGGCGCGGACGACTACGTGGTGGGACGAGAGCGCGGCTTGCCCATCTACGCGCCGGTCGACGAATCGGGGCGACTGACGGCGGCGGCGGAACGCTGGGCCGGACTGTCGGTGTGGGAGGCCAACCCCAAGATCGTGGCCGATCTGGCGGAGCGCGGGCTGCTGCTGAACAAGCCGGGCGAGACGGTGAAGCATTCCTATCCGCATTGCTGGCGATGCAAGCAGCCGGTGATCTTCCGGGCCACCGAGCAATGGTTCGCCCGCCTGGGCGCCGCCGAGGACCCGCAGTCGCTGCGCCGGCGCGCCCTGGAAGAGATCGCCCGCACGCAGTGGATCCCCACCTGGGGTGAGAACCGTATCCGCGGCATGATCGAAGCGCGTCCCGATTGGTGCCTGTCACGACAGCGGGTCTGGGGTGTGCCCATCCCCGCCTTTCGCTGCGACAATTGCCAGAAGGTGGTCCTGGATCCCGAGCAGATGGATCACGTGGCCAATCTGTTCGCCGAGCACGGCTCGAACGTGTGGTTCAGCTGGCCGGCGGCCGATCTGTTGCCGCACGGCACGCGGTGCCGTCACTGCGATGGGCGCTCCTTCACCAAGGGCGGTGACATCGTCGACGTCTGGTTCGAGTCGGGGGTGTCGTGGGCGGCGGTGTGCGAGGGGCAGTTGGTGCCTCCCGGCGACAAGGTCGACCTGTATCTGGAAGGCGCCGATCAACACCGGGGCTGGTTCCATTCGTCGTTGCTCACCGGGGTGGCGACGCGCGGTCAGGCTCCCTACCAGGCGGTGCTGACGCACGGCTGGGTGCTGGACGAGCGCGGCAAGGTCTATTCCAAGTCGGAGATCGCCAAGGCGCGGGCGGCGGGAGCGAAGATCGATTACATCGATCCCGGCGTCTGGATGGAGAAGAACGGGGCAGAGCTGCTCCGCCTTTGGACGGCGGCGGCGGACTACCAGCGCGACATCGTCTTTTCCAAGGCCATCCTGGATCACCTGGGGGAGTCATACCGGAAGATCCGCAACACCTGCCGCTACCTGCTGTCCAACCTGGGGGACTTCGCGCCGGCGCGCGACCGCCTGGAGGATCAGAACCTGCGGGAGCTGGATCTGCTGACCTTGGGGCTGCTGCGCGAACGCGACCACCAGATCTTCGAGGCCTACCGCCAGTTCTCCTTTCACGAGGTGGTCCGGATGATGACCGACTTCGCCCTCACCATCTCGGCGGAGTATTTTGATCCGGTCAAGGATGCCCTCTACTGCGAGGGGGTGGCGTCGCCGGCGCGGCGGAGCGTCCAGACGGTGCTCTTCGAGATGCTGCGCACCTTCGCCACCTGGATGGCGCCGGTGCTGTGCTTCACGGCCCAGGATCTGGCGGACGAGATCACCCGCATCACCGGGGAGCCATTCGACGTCCACGGCAGCGT